>JAPKGY010000644.1 GCA_026647385.1 Phycisphaerae bacterium
CTCAACCAGGTCCGCATCCTCCGGCGCGCCGGGGCGGTCAGCATGCAAGTGCTCATGATCACCCCCGCCACCGGCTCCAAGACATACGAGGAGGTCTATACCAGCGGGCTGGTTTACAACGAAGTGGCCGGACGCAAGGTCGAAACCTACATGCTCGACGGCAACTATGTCGTCGCCTCGCACCATCCCAAGCCGTGGAAGAAGCAGCTCAATATCATGGCCGCCTATCTCTACTTCTACAATCCGATCCGGCTGCCGTGGTCCTTCCTCCGCCCCAAGAGCCGGCTCTATCTGGCGGATGCCGGCCTGCAGGTGATCGGCATGTGGGGCCTCGCTCAGACCATCCGCCGAACCCTCGGCTGGGCCCTGCGGCTCCTGACCGGCAGAATCACCCGCAAGAACATGCCGCCGGTCAGCCAGATCCCCATCCGAACGCCCGACGGGCAGACCGCGCCGCACGCCATCCCCGGTACGCCGCTCAACGGCTCGCCACCCGTTCCCGTCAAGCTGAGCGTGCCGGACTCGTTATCCAGGACCAGATGGACGCTGGATACGTGACAGAATACGGCAAGCCGCAATCAGAGCCCGGAGCAGCCTGGTCGCCGCGGCGACGACGAGTCCGGGCGCAGTCCGCCGCAGCGGACGAAGCCGGAAGCGACGGCTCAGGCTCTCAACCGCAGGCTGCATCCGCATGCCGCCTCAGGATGATGTGGTCGCCTCGCGACATGACCCCGCGCTACCGCTGGGGGCTCTGACAAGCCACCGAAGCGGTTAAGGCCCCGGTGAACGTTCGCCTCGGCTCTCCATGTGGACAGCCGCCGTCTGCCGTGTAATGATATGCCCCCTATGGCAAACCAGGAACCAACGATGCGGGGAATGGCTGAGCGCGGCGAAACCCAGGCGCTCGAGGACCGGTGGCTCGTCGCGATCGAATCGCCGGACGCGGATCGCGAGGAGTTGCTCGAAGTGCTCGCGACGCTGGCCCGGAAGACCAGTGCCGAAAATGCCGCCTCGCTCGGCTGGATGTGGCTGACGAGCTACCGCGAGAAGGCCGAACCGCAAGACGCCCTGGCGCTCGGACGGAGCCTGCTCCTGGTGTGCGGCGACAATGCCGACCTGCGAAACGATGTCCTCGAACTGTACCGCAAGGTCCACGCGGATCGCCCGGAGATCGAATCGCTGATCGAAGCGTCGGGCCTTCCCGGCGGCCGGTCGCCGCGCCGCGCCCTCCGCACGCTGGATATCTGCCTGAATCTGAACGTCGGCGACTTCCTGATCGACCGCTCGACGGACAAGGCCGCCCAGGTCGTCGCGATCGATCCCGCCGCCTGCACGTACACCGTCCGCGCGGGCCAGCGCGAGCACACCCTCGACCCGGACGCGCTCGCGCTGGCGTACGACCCCGCCGATCCCAACGACTTCCGCGTCCTTACCCAGTTGCAGCCGGAGCGGCTCGCCGAGCTGGCCGAGTCCGATCCAGCCGCCTTGATCATCGGCCTGCTGCAGAGCCACCACGGTCGAATCGACTCCGACCATCTCGAGCAGGCTCTCTGCCCGCGGGTCCTGCCCGCGGACAAATGGGCGGGTTGGTGGTCCAAAGCCAAGACCGCGCTGCGTCGGCACCGGAACGTCGTCGTGGAAGGCCGCAACCCGATCATCCTCACCTATCATGCCGCCGGACAGAGCCTGGAGGAGGAGATCGAGCCGCAATGGGCCCAGGCCGACTCCGCCGCGAAACGCCTGGCGATCGCCGAAACCTATTTCCGCGAAGCCAAGGCCCGAAAGGTGCAGATTCAACCGGGCATGGTCCGGCGGATGGTCGATACGCTTCGCCAGAAAGTCCAGGGTTCGCGAAAAGGCTCTCCCGCCCACGCGCTGACCGAAGCACTCATCATCGATCGTATCGCCGAGAACGCGCCGCTGCCGGAGGGGGCCGCGGGCCTCGCAGCCGACATTCTCGCGAGCGTCGCCGACCCCGTCAGGCTTCTCGGCCGTATCCAGGATACGCGGCTCTACGTGCATGCGCTCGAACTGGTTCGTCAGGTCTTTCCGGACCGCTGGCCCGAACTCTACCTCGAACTCCTGACCCAGGCCCCGACCGAAGCCTGCGACACGATCGCCAAGGCATTGCGCGAGGGCGGCCGCCTCGATGACCTGCGCCGTGCCGCCGATGCCATCCTGGCCGACCTCGGTTCGCACCTCGACGCCGCCTGCTGGCTGTGGGAAGGACCGTCGCTGCCCGAACTCGAGCCCGTTCCGCGGCGCGAGTTGCTCCCGCGCCTGCTCGAATACCTGAGCGCGCTCGCTCTGTCCGACAACACGCCGGCCGAGGTGCTCCGAATCGCCCGCACACGAATCCGCGCCGCCCTGAGCCACAACAACTACGCCCACTTCCGCGAAATCATCGATGGCATGGAAGCGGGAATGGCCTCGACCGTCTATCGGACCGTGGATCGGATTCAGGGGCTCGGGCAGGTCGTTCACTCCACGCTGTTGAAGATTATTCGCGATACTCACCCGTCGCTCTTCACCAAGGCGCGGACCGACCCCTGGTTCGACGACAACATCATCTTCTGCACCAGCCAGGGGATGCAGAAACAGGAAGCGGAACTCAATCACCTGCAGTACGTGAAGATCCCCGAGAACGCCAAGGCGATCGGTGAAGCCGCCGCGCACGGCGACCTCAGTGAGAACTCCGAATTCAAGTTCGCACTCGAGGAGCGCGACCTGCTCCAGGCGCGCCTCCTGCGGATGCAGCAGGACCTCGCCCGCGCCCGGCTGATCACCGCCAACGACGTCTCCACCGCGGAAGTCGGCGTCGGGACGAGGGTCACGCTCGCCCCCGTCTCCGGCGGCGAGCCCGTCATCGTCACCATCCTCGGCCCGTGGGAGGCCGACGGCGAAAAGCGAATCTATAACTACCGCGCGCCCCTGTGTGCCCGCCTCAAAGCCCTCAAGGTCGGCGACACCGTCAAGCTCGAACTCGACGACGCCGAGAGGGAATACCGCGTACAAGCCATAG
>JAPKGY010000645.1 GCA_026647385.1 Phycisphaerae bacterium
CCAGGCACCTACTGCCGGCGTCTCCCCGAAGCCATCCAACCGGTCGAACTCCCGGGCGCACACCCACCACCATCTTACAGCGTGCGCGAGAAGCCCGGCGACTGTCCCCCTCTCCCGCAGCGATGTGAAAGGGGGGCCACCCGGGGACTGTCCCCCTCTCCCGCCGCGGTCCGGTAAGTCAAAAGCCCTCTGCGAGACAGGGACGATCCCCTTTCTCGCAGGCTTCTCACACACCATCTCATACGGACGGCTCAGGATCTCAGCCAGACGACACAGGCCCCGCGACGTGGACAGGGGTTTCTCCCTGCCGAGCAGGTCATCAAACACAGAGCAGGGCAAACGTGAAGCCTCCGTGCCCACGTTGCCCCCTGACTTCCCAGCCGGTGGTGAAGCGACACGTCACCTCGTCATCACCGGCCGACGGGCGCCGCTCCAGGCATCACCCCCGACCCGTCCGCGTCTTCGGGTCGGTCAGAGGCGATTCTCGCGGCTGCCGGCCGCTGTGCCGGGTCGCACGGGTAAGGCGCCGCTCCGGACGCACTCCGTTGCTTCCCTGGCCAGGAAGTAAACCTCCAGCGTGCCTACGCAGTCCGTTGCTCGGCACGCCGGCCCGAAATCAGCCCGGCGACTCCCTTCGTCCTGCTGATCTCTAATGATCCGGGCTCAGCCGACCGGTCGTTCGCCGCGCCAACGGCCAACCGGATCGACCCTTCTTCCCCTCGCCCTCTTCCACTGGCTGCGGCGTCAGGCCCCGCCATGAGCCGGACTCGCCACACCGAACGCTTCTCACCCCTCAGGGGGCCTCCGTGCCCCCGCCTCGCGATCAACCTGCCCTGAAAAGGCAGGTTCGTTCCACCCCACTCGTCGGGCACGGAAGGGCGAGGAACACATGCGCTCACCCCGCCCTTCGAATGCCCGAACCCCCGGTCGTACGCCCTTCGGCGCCGGCCGGCTGCACTCGCGTGCGTCACGTGCAAGCCGGCGGCCCACCGTTTTTCCGCATCGCCGTCTCGAGCTGCGCCATCTTCAGCAGATCCGGATAGCGGCTCCAGTGATCGTTCATGAAGGCCGCGAACTCCGACCGCTTCCAGATCACCAGATGATCCCGCGCTCCGGTCAGGGTCACTTGCTTCCCCAAATCCACCCGACTCAGAATCCATTGCGGCAAGACCACACGACCCTGCTTGTCGATGTCCACCAGGGTCGCCATCGAATAGAAAACCTGTTCAAATTTCTCTCGCTCGTCGTTCGGATCCAACCCGGCATGAAACTGTTCCGCATAACGCTCGAAGTACCGATCCGCATACAAACTCAACGTCGTTTTCGGAGACCCGGGAACCAGATAGAACCGCGATCCATCTCGCTCCGGATCCATGGCCGACCGAATGGTGGCCGGTATCGACAACCGGTTCTTGGGGTCAATCACGAGGTCGTACGTTCCAGTGAAAACCATGAATCTCGCCGATCAGCCCAAGACCCGATTTGCCGCACACCCTGAAGCCGGCGGCGGCCCTTGGAGGGCCACCCCACAAACTGGCCTTTCGTGGGAAAACATACCACAATGCCCCACTTAATCAAGTAGAAAATTCCGAGAAAAACACCTCATTCGATCATTCTTTTTCCAATGTTCACAGAGTGTGGCCTTCCCGCTTTGTCCACCCCACATGTTGGGGATCGATGCGACCCGACCCTCCACATGCGGGCCGCCAAGTGGAAGGACCTATAACTTGCGCGACTTCGAAAGACGTTTTCCCGTCAGGGGGTTCATGGCTTGGAGCTCTGGGGCAAAGAGCGACGGATTACCCGGCTTGATCGCCCGATTCAAAGGCGCCGGGCGCGCCCGCAACGGACGCCGGCCGTGGGCGAGGTGGGGATACGGTTTGATCTCTGGCCGACGCCGACGACCCGCCTGCGGCAAACCGCGCGACAGCCTCCGGGATGCTCCGCAGGCCCGAAGACTGCCCACTCAACAGGGATGGAACGCACTCGTCGGCGGACACACCCCCATCGGGTTTCAACAAGCCGGGAGAGTTCAGCACGTACCGCGTCTCGAACGAAAGCCCGTACTTGTCCATTGCGGATCACCGCGCGGGTCGCCGCGGCGAGGCGGGGCGACACGGCTCGTGCTTCGGCAGGCCGGGTTACCGCGGTTCGACCAGGGTCAGCAAGCCATCTTTGGGAACGAAGCGGCGGTCAGTTTCGTCCAGTTGACCGGGGGGGCGCCGACCGGAGCCCTCCATCCCCTTGCCCGAGTCGCCCAGGTCCGCCCGCATGCGGTCGGCCAGCTTCTCGATGGCGGCCACGATCTCGGGATGCTTGTCCTTGACGTCGGTAGTTTCGCCGGGATCGGTTTCCAGGTCGAACAGCGACCGGCCCAGCTTGGCCTCCTCGTAGGGCACGGGTACGCCGTCCGTGCCGTCTTTCTTCCCGCCCAACGTGTGGTAATCGTGCGGAAAATGCAGCTTCCAGCGTCCCATGCGGACAGCCTGTAGCTCCTTCTGGTGGTAGAAGAAGTAAGCCTGCTGAGGGGCGGCCGCCCCCGGCTCGCCCTTGATGACCGGCCATGCGTTTTTCCCATCAATCTTGTGGCCGGGCAGCCGGGCCCCGATCAGATGGGCGATGGTCGGCAGAAGATCGATGGTCATGAGCGGCGTCTTGCAGACCGAGTCGGCGGGGATGGTTCCGGGCCACCACATGACGGTCGGCTCGCGCAGGCCGCCGTCGAACGTCGTGCCCTTGCCCTCGCGCAGCGGCTGGGCCGACCCCGCGTGCGTACCGTAGCGAAGCCACGGGCCGTTGTCCGACGTGAAGACGACGAGGGTATGCTTTTCGAGCCCGTGCCGGCGGACCGCGTTGAGCACCTCTCCCACCGACCAGTCGACCTCCATGACCACGTCGCCGAACAGTCCGCGTTTCGACTTGCCGGCCGTACTGTTGGAGCCGGACAAACCTTAAACGCCCAGGCTTACGCCCTTAATCTGATTCAGATCGCCGATCGGCTCGCCCAACTTGTTGGCC
>JAPKGY010000646.1 GCA_026647385.1 Phycisphaerae bacterium
CAGTAAGCCAGCCCCTGGCCGTCCGGGGAAAACGACGGATGGACCTCGTGCAAAGGTGAATGCGTGATCTGCCGGGCCGGGCCGCCGTCCAGGTTCACCAGCCAAAGGTCCCAGTTCCCCGAACGGTTGCTGGCAAACACCACGTGCCTGCCGTCCGGACTGAAACACGGCTGAACGTCCGAGGACGGATCCGACGCCAGCAGCGTCATGGCCTGACCCGCCACCCGCTTCAGATAAATGTCCGGGCGGACGTTGTGCCGGGTTGAGGCGAAAACCAGATGCTGCCCGTCCGGCGAAACATCGACATCAAAGTCCGCTCCCTCGGTCCCGAACGTGTGCTGCTCCATCGGCGAAGCCGCCCGGGCGTGGAAGGGTACACGCGAACGATCGGGAAACTCTCCGAAAACCGTCAAATGGGCATCACCCGCCGCCCGAAGGGCAGGCTCCGGCGGAGGAGGAGGCGCCACCGGTTCCACCGGCGCCTGCGCGACCGGCTCGACCCTCGGCTCCATCGAGCAGCCTCCGATCCACGCCAAGCCGAGCACGGCCGCAAAGGCCGCCGCGCAAAAAGCGAACCCTGAGCGATTGGTCGGCATCAACATACCTCATCCCCAAGGCGGACCGCCCTCTTGCAGAGTCCGCAACCCAAGAGCAGCCGTACGGAAGATCATGCCCGCGAATCACCCAAAGCCTTTGGCTGCAAGGCCTTAAGCTCTCGACGATCCACAACACCCACCGGCGGCGACCTTGGACAGGGTGTTTTATCGGCTGTTGGAGACCCGGGGCGGACCTAAATCGATCCACAATCCGCTCGAACTTTGAGCCCCGTGCCCGAACGGCTCTGTCCGATAACACGTGTCATATCGACGCCTCAAACGAGCCTGCTGAAGGCGTTTACGCCTGAAAAATCCGTGCCAACAAGATCGCGCAAGAGTTGCGGATCGTCCCGCAGAACCGGTCCGTGCGTGCATACAGCACCCCTCAATGGAGACCTACCTACCTTGCCGCCCAGGTATCGCCCCGTGCGACGCCACGAGACCCCGCTCCCCAGTACTGGCACGCGGGTTCGAGCACATCGCCAGTCCGCCTCCGTCCCTACAGAACGGCTCCGCCGGCCTTCATGCCTGCTTTACAAGCCAGCGCCCGTGCATAACCATGTGGGCCAAACCCAAGAGGGTCGACGAGCCTGCGGGCGGTAAAGATGAGGTCACAAAAATGGAAGTCCAGGGCAAAGTGTGCCTGGTGACCGGCGGCACCAGGGGGATCGGGGCAGCCACGGCCCTTGCGCTGGCCCGCCGCGGTGCGGATCTGGCGATCGTGGCCCGGCACATCGAGGGCGACGCGGCCAAGGTCCAACAAGAGATCAGAACCGCCGGGGTACGCGCCCTGGCCATCGCTGGGGATCTGGGGCGGGCCTCGGATTGCGCGGCCTGCGTCCGCGAGACGGCGGACAAACTGGGCGGCGTGGATGTCCTGGTGCACTGCGCAGGAGGCGGGGTGCCGGGAGGTCTTCTGGAGATCACCCCTGAAGCCTGGCTGCAGGCATTTGACGTCCACGTACACGCGGTGTTTCATCTTTGCCGGGCCGCCTTACCCTCTATGCAGAGAAAGAAAGAAGGAGCGGTCGTGCTGGTTTCCTCCGTGGCTGGGCTGCGCGGAGTACCGTTCGCCACGGCCTACCAGGTGGCTAAGGGGGCTTTGCCCCAATTCGCTCGCGCGATGGCGCGGGAGTTCGCGGACGACAACATTCGCGTCAACTGCGTCGCACCCGGAATCATCCGCACGGCCTTCCATGCGAACATGACGCCGGAACAGAAGCAGTACAACCTCGATCACCGCATTCCGCTTCATCGGGAGGGAACGCCACAGGAGGTGGCGGATCTCATCTGTGATCTCGTCGCCAACGATTACATCACCGGAGAAACGATGACCATCGATGGCGGCTTGACCATGCGAATCGCCTGAGGCCCCTGCGATCGCGGTGGGAACGGCACGAAAAACGACACACACTCAAGAGCGTCAAGCGGAGGTTCGATTGAGATGATCGACCAGCTTGCGGGCGGCCGCGACATGGGCCATCTCCTGCCCCTCGTAGGTAACGCCGCCCACATGAGGAGTAATGGCCAGATTGCCGTGCTCGCGCGCGTAGCGGATCAGGGGATGTCGATCCAGATCCTCCCGCCATTCGCCTTCGATCACGTCGAGACCCGCGGCACCCAACGACCCGCTCTGTAACGCATCCAGCAGAGCCGACTCGTCAATGATGGCACCTCGGCTGGTGTTGAGAAGAATCGCGCCGGGCTTCATCCAAGCCAGAACCTCACGACTGACCAGCCCGCGGGTCTGCTCGGTCAGATGAAGGTGGATCGAAACCACGTCGGACTCACGAAACAACCGCTCGAAAGATACCTGCTCCACACCGGCAAGCCGGATGGGCTGAAGGTCGCAGCCGATCACCCGCATTCGGAACGCCTGCCCATAACCCGCTACCATCGAACCCAGCCGCCCCACTCCCAGGATCCCCAGCGTCTTGTCCGCAAGCTGGTGCCCGCGAAGCCGATCGCGCGCCCAGTCGCCACGACGTGACGCGTCGAAAGCTTCGGGCAGCCGCCGCGCAGCGGCCAGAAGGAGGGCCCACGTCAGTTCAGCCGTCGAGGTGATCCGGTCCAGCAAGGCGCGGTCGTCCTTGAGGCTCAGGACGGCGACGCCCCCGGCCCGCGCGGCCTCCAGATCGATGTGATCCAGGCCGGTCGACGGCGTGGCGACCACGTGGAGTCGCGGCGCGGAGCGGATCAGCTCGGCGGTAAGCCGAACGTGCAGGGACGCAAAATACGCGTCGGCCTCGGGAAGCGTCTCCCGGATCGACTCCGGCGTGGCTGGGATGTACCGCACCTGGCCGACGGATTCCAGGATCCGCCGGGTCTCCGGGAGATGTCCTGGTCCGACCAGGCGCTGCCAAATGAATTCACCGCCCGGGTTTTTCAACGGCTTAAACCTGCAGAAGATATATC
>JAPKGY010000647.1 GCA_026647385.1 Phycisphaerae bacterium
GCTGCCGCGGCTGCCGCGCCGGCCAAAGTCGCGTTTCTTGCCGGAAACCCCTGGATCATAAATGGGTGAATCAGGATAGTAAATCCAGCCAGTCGGATTCAAGGCAGCAGCACGGAATCGACGGTACCGGTGCGGCCGACGACGCGCTTCCTCTACTCGCCGGCGGACCGGACCTCGAGGATTTTCTTCCGCACCTCCTGGGCCGCGGACTTGATGTCCTGCATCTGCTTGCGGACGCGGGTGCCGGCGGCTTTATTCCCACCCTCCGCCTTGGCTACATCGTCGGCGGCCGCCTCAACCAGTTCTTTCAGACGTTCGTATTCTTCCATCGCTCGTCAGCTCCCGTGAAGTCCAGGGTGCACACGTGTGCAGTCCACAGCCCGCACATCGGGGGGCCTTACCGCGCCATCGGTACCGCCCGAGGGCCTTCGAACGCCTCGGAGTCTAGCAGACTCCCTGACCGCTTGCAAAGGGCTACCCCCGAAAATTGCGTAAAAACGAGGTTTTCGGCTTCCTCAGTGGCCTTTCAGAGGGTGCGGCTCCGAGAGAAGGGGACCGTCCCTAGTTCGCAGCAGGGTTCTGACGAACCAGCCCCACCTGGCGCAACGCCCCCCCCTGTCCCGGCGAAATGGGGACCGGCCCCGGGCTCCTCAGTCACCACTTCAGAAAGCTGTAAAACCTGTTGGCAAAAGAGGTTTCGATCGCCAGGATCGCCAGGAGGATCAGAATCGCGGGTATCTCCCAGGAAACCGCCTGGGCTGCTGATGCCCGAATTCCGGGTTGCTCGGGATCGACGCCAAGGACCGAGGCCAAGCCGGGGGGGAAGCGGCTGACAACAGACTCCTCCGAGGTCCGAGTGGGGTCGGACTCGGATTCGGCTACGTTAACGCTGTAATACATCAACGGCGGCTGTGTGCGGTCTGGCCCGGTGACGAGATAGGCGCCCGGCGAATCGGTTGGAAGCCGGGCCGTGCCCCCGCGCACCGGCAGGCGTAAGCTGGTCTTCTCGCCGGCCAGAGTCAGTTGCAAATCCTCCGGCGTTCCATCGCCGAACCAGCGGCTTTCGGGCCGGCCGGCGGTGAGGCTTTCAACCCGGACGGACCGACGGGTGGGATCGGCCAGAAGACTCTGCAGCAAAACGATCATCGGGCCGGCCTGGGAGCCGAGCTGGCTCCACTGGCGCGCGGGGGAGAACGCGAACAAAACGATTCGGCCTCGACCCGTCGCCCGCGTGACGATGGCCGGCCGCCCGTCGTTGAACGGAGCGACGACCGTCGCTTCAGAGGGCGGGGCACCCAGCCGGAGTCGCCGGTAGACGAGGCGACTGTTGATCGTGTCCACTTCGGTGTCGGCAAACGGGCTCAGCCAGGGATGCGAAAGGTTGGCGGCTGCCACGGTCACCGGGTCGGTGCAGGTTTCGACCGAGACGATCGGGGCCGGCCAAAACGCGTCGGCGTCGGACCAGGAGCCGGCCTCGGTCCGCGGGCCGGGGAAAGCCAGAACGAGCCCCTCCGCGTTGGCGTAGGACTCCAGCCGCTCGCGGACGTCGGGGGGTAGTTCCGCCACGTCGGCAACGATCACAGCCCGGACGTTGTTCATCAGGGAGCGAGTTAACGCCTTGGGAGTGACTCGACGGACCTCGAACCGCTGCTGGAGCGGATCGAGGGCGGCCGGCGCCACCATGGCTTCCAGCATGACCGCCGTCTCGCCGGGCGGATCGTCGGCGACGATCACGACGCGATCTCGCGGGGCGACGTTGAGCCAGGCATATCGGGGATTGTCGGCCGCCAAACCATCGGGCGGTTCGAGCGTGAGGGTCAGGTCGTGCAGGCCGCGGGCCAGGCCGGGGATTTCCACTTCCACGTCGCGCTCCCGCATCGCCTCGACTCGGCCAACGGATTGACGACCGCGAGGCCGCCTGTCGATGGTCACGTCGATCGAGGGATTGGCGGGACGATGGCCGGCGCGAACCTTCACGAGCAGTTTGAACGGCGTATCAACCGGTATGGGGTGATCGGGCGGCAGCGGGCGGGAGAGGCTGACGTTGTCGGTCTCGCCATCGCCGACGTCAACGATGTGGACCGCCCCGAGGTCGACCGGCGGTTGCGGAAGCTCGCCCTGCCAGGCAGGGGCAGCCAGGTCGGTGAACAGGTATACCACCTTATGCTGATTCCGGGCCCCGGGCAGCATGAGATAGGCCCGGACGAGGGCATTGGCCACCGGAGCGTCATGATAGCCTGTCCGCAGCGCGTCGAGTCGACGGTGCACCGATGCCAGATCCGCGGTCGGCGGATCGGACTCGGCGGCAGGCGCGTTGGTGACGACGGCCGCCTCCGAACCGCGCGGGAATCGGCGGTCGTCGGCCAGCAGCGCGCGGGCGATGCCGGCTGCGTGGCGGAGGCGCGTGTCGCCCCGCCGGCGGCAGGCCATGCTCGCGGAATCGTCGAAGCATAAGACGGCGGACACGGGCTCGCCGGGACGATGGCCCCTGGCCTGGGCGGTCCCTCCGTCGGGACCGCAAGCGGTCCGCATCAGCAGCAGGACGATCAGGACGATGATCAGCACCCTCAGCGAGAGCAGGACGAGATAACGCAGCCGCTGGGCCCGGACCTCGGCGGCCTGGTAGGTCGCGAGCAGTCGGGCAGCGGGGAAGACGATGGGCCTCGGCCGACGACGAAGGAGCAGATGGACCAGAATGGGGATCGTCGCTCCGAGCAGCCCCCAGGCGAGCCAGGGGGCGCCGAAAGTGATCGATCCGGGCGGCATGAGTTGGATCGATATGAGCGAGGCAGGAGACATCGGTCGAATTCTAACGCCGGGCGATCGGCGACGGCAAAAGGCGAGGCAGCGGGCCCACGGGCGTTTGTGCCGGGAGGGGTTTCGGCTAGAATCGCAGGTTCCGTGGGTGGCTGGGGCCCCGGCGTGAAATGGCATTGCCGGTTGGGAATCTGAGATTTCACAAGATTGGGAATTTGAGGTTTCACGGAAGAAGCACGCCCTGTGAGCTGGC
>JAPKGY010000648.1 GCA_026647385.1 Phycisphaerae bacterium
CGGGACCTTTTACCTGTACTACGAAGCGTGCAGCGAGTTTATCGTCAAGCGCGGGCCCGACGGCAAACCAACCGTGGGCGACGAGTATCACAACCAGATCCTCCTGGCCACCTCCAAAGACGGCAGGAGGTGGGAGCGTTACCCGAGCGAAGACGGACATCACCCGATCGTCGCCGCACCGGCAGCGAACAAGCAGCCGGGGCGGCAGCGGTATGGTTTCGGGCAACCCAGCGTTTGCTGGAAGGATGGCACGTTCATCCTCCACTACGTGGATTCGTGTACCGGCCCGGGTGATTTCATCATTCGCCTGGAGGCAGACAACCCGTGCTTTCGCAACCCGCGCGTGTTCCGCCGATCGCTGGCCGACGCCGGCGCCGAGCGGTGCCCGCCGGGGGCCGTCGCTCGGTTTGCGCAGATCGACGTCAAATACCTCGGCGACACGTGGCTCCTGACCGGACCGGCCTACGGCACGGGCAACGTCAATCTGCTGACCTCACGTGACGGCCTGTTCGCAACCGAGGCCGCCGCTCGTTCGCCCGCGGAGGTCTTCCCGCAAATCCACCTGCCGGACCCGCGAGGCCCGGACTACCGCACGCGGCTCTATCCGCGCTTTCTGACCGATCCAAGAGGCCAGATCGTGACCCCACACGGCAAGCTGGTCCTCTACTACACCTCAGGCCGCGGGTTCAAAGACCAGGCCTATACGTGGGATCTGTTTCGTGCGGAGGTTGCGGGAGTTGGGGAGATGAAGTAACAAGCGATAGACCGCGGCCTTGAAAAGGGGCGGCGCCACTTACTTCGGAGTATGAGGTTTTTGACCTGTGAACACTTCGTGACCTGTGCCGATCAGTGCGGCGATTATGGTTTGCTCAGGACGGAGATCCGGCCTTTCGTACACCCGGATCTCCGGCGGGTTCGCGGTCGGCCGGGCACCTTGCACGAAGACATCATCGTTCAGGAGGTCGTGGCTGACGCGTGGACGCGTCGGTTTGGGGAGCCACTCAGCGCCGAACGGCCTTCTGGCATCGGGCTCGACAGGGAACCCCTTGACGGCTGCCGGGGAAACGGGGTCGAAAGTCTCTTATTCACTCCGCGGGATACCCGAAGCATCCTCTACTGATTGACGCTCACCATGATCAGCGAGGTCACCCCGGCCCCCGTTGTGATCGTGTCCACACCCCCCAGGCCGTTGACGATCAGTGCATCGAGCGCCGACTCCGGGTGGGTGACCCACACTGAAGCAGCCAAACCACTAACCTGCACCGCCCCCGCGTTGGCTGTGATATTGATGACGTCCGGCGCCGCGGTCCCGTTGACGGTAACGGTGTCCGCCCATCCGTCCCCGGCGTTGCCGCCCAGGATGCCCGCCAAGTCAACATTCACCTGCGTCACGGCCGTCCCGGCCAGGTTGGTCGCGTTGATGGCGTCCGTCCCGCCCAAAGCGTTGACGTTCACCTGCTCCACGCCATCCGCGTCCAGGGTAACGGTTCCCACGTTCCGCAAAAGGGTGAGCCGGGCACCGTTCGCGAAGAGATCGATGATCTCGTTGGCACCGGAACCGTTGAACAGCAGCTCGTCACCGTCGGCCTGCCCTTCGATCGTATCGCTGCCGTCGCCCGGGTCCCATTGGAACACATCATCGCCGGCGCCCAGGAAAGCCACGTCGTTGCCCTGGTTGCCGTCAACAAAATCATTATCGGCGCCCCCCATGAGAACGTCGCTGCCGTTGCTGCCCAGCAAGCTGTCGTCGCCCGCCCCGCCGTCCGCCGTGATTTGGATCAGAGCAGCCAAGTTACCCGTGCAACTGAGGCTATCGTTGCCGCCGTTGGCATTGAGGATGAAGCTTTCGCAGGTGCCGATGTCCAGGAAGAATGGATCAGGATTGCCTCGGTCAAACCGGACACGCTGGCCGTTGGCCATGATGGTGAAGACTTCTGATCCGTCGTCGCCGTTGACTTCGACGGTATCGGCGCCGCCGCCGCCTTCAATGAAGTCGGTATCGCCACCCGGGTTCCAGACGACGTGGTCGTTGCCGATCCCCATGTAAATCGAATCGTTCCCGCGGCCGCCGTCGAACGTCTCCGAACCGCTTCCGCCGAGAAGGGTGTCATGGGCATTCCCGCCGTTGATCCTCGTGCTCTCCGTGTCGGTAAAGACTCCGTTCTGCTCATCGATCCAGACGATGTCATCGCCGCCGCCCGCGTCGATCACGATGCAATCAAACTGGCTGCGGTCAAAGCTGAAATCGGCCGAGCCGTCGTTTCCGACATCGACTTGAAGAACCGTCGGCACCCCGGGTTGAAGCCGAATCGCCAGGTCGCTGCTCAGTACCGTGCCGAGAATCCGCAAGCATCCGTCGACGATGCGCGCGGAGTGGCTCATGCAGCCGGGGTCCGCCGGGTGATTCGCACCGCTGAAACACCGTTGGAAACCCCCGAAGTCATCCATATCCACGTCGGTATCGAAATCGAAGTCAAATGCTCCCGCCTGGCACACGTCGCTGGCCGGGACGGCCGGCCCGGACGCACAGGGGGTCAGGATGGCCAGGTCATCGAGGTCGACGTCTCCGTCGCGGTCGAAATCACCGGGAATGGGGAACGGACAGCCCGTTGAGTCGACCGGGGCCCCCAGGACCGTATCCGGACAGAGGTCCACGTTATCGCAGACCCCGTCGCTGTCCGAATCACTGATACAGGCGGCCGGCACGGTCGAGCAGACCGCCAACAGAACACCCGTCACACACAGGAACACATCGAACAGACTCACCTTGCAGCCTCCTGATTTCCAGACAAACCCACCCGCACAGCGGCTTGGCGGCTGACACGATCGGCCAGCCATGCCCGAAGGAATGCACCCCCAGTCGAACCTTTGCATTGGCTTCAGCCCGTCAATACGCCGGGTTGCCCCAAGTATCCGTCGTGCCCACCCCGGCTCCGCCCGTGTTCCCGCTGATGGCTCCGCGGTTGGGTGGCACGACGATGGGGCCCGCCTTGTTGTCAGCGACG
>JAPKGY010000649.1 GCA_026647385.1 Phycisphaerae bacterium
TCACCCGTTCCGTGTCAGCACGTCGCGCGTCTGGCGCGCGACGATCAGTTCCTCATTCGTTGGGATCGTCATGATCCGCACTTTCGAATCGTCGGCCGAGATCGTCGCCTCGTGGCCTCGCACCCTGTTTCGCTGCGGGTCGATCCGGATCCCGGCATAATCCATGTCACGACAAACCTTCGCGCGAAACTCCGCCGCGTTCTCGCCGATGCCGCCGGTGAAAACCAGCAGGTCCGCGCCGTTCAGGATCGCCAGGTAGGCTCCCACGTAATGCCTGACCGCCTCGACCAGCACGGCGTCGGCCAGCCTGGCCCGCTCGTTGCCCTCCGCCGCCGCTTTTTCGACATCGCGGTGGTCGTTGCTGACCCCGCTGATGCCGAGCAGGCCGCCCGATCTGGCCATCTCCGCCAGCGCCTGCTCGAACGTCATCTGGAACGCCGGCATCGCCTTGAGCAGTGCGTACGGATCGAAATCGCCCACCCGATTGTTGTGCGGCAATCCGGACTGGGGGGTGGTGCCGAAACTGTTCGCCACGCTCTTGCCGTCCTGGATCGCGCAGATCGAACTGGAACCGCCCACATGGCAGGAGATGACTCGCAGGTCGTTTCGCCCGAGCAACTCCGCCGATCGCACCGCGATGTACCGATGACTCGCGCCGTGGAACCCGTACCGCCGCACGCCGGCCTGGGTCCACGCCCAGGGCACCGCGTACGTAGTGCGGGAGGTCGGGATCGTCTGATGGAACGCCGTCTCGAAGGCCGCGACCTGCGGCACGTCCGGCAGCCGGGCCGCGAACGCCTTCATAGCCGCCACGTAAGGCGGATTGTGCGCGGGCGCGATGTCGAAAAACTCCGTCATCGTCGCGATCACTTTTTCGTCCACTCGCACCGCGCCGGAAATCGGCCCGCCGTGAACCGCCTTGAAGCCGATGGCATCCAGCCTCAGGTTCGGGTCGGGGAGCATTCGCAGCGCCTGGTCAATGGCGGCACCGTGGTCGGCGATCCTGCCGCTCCACGTCTTCCCGCCCACCTTGACCGCCGCGTCGTCCTTGCCGATCCGCTCGACGCCGCCGCGGGCAAGCTCGCGCTCGTCCCGCATGTCGAAGACGCGGAACTTGAACGATGTGCTCCCGATGTTGGACACCAGCACGATCATGCACCCACCTCGACGGGTTTTCCGCCGCGGATCGATCCACACGATCCGACCGCCCGACCGATCAGATGAACACGCCGGTCAGCCCTTCATGCGGGCGCGGGATCACGTGGGCGCTCACCAGCTCGCCCACCCGGTTGGCCGCATCCGCCCCGGCGTCGACCGCCGCCTTCACGCTGCCGACGTCCCCGCGGACGATCGTCGTCACGTAGCCCCCGCCGATCTGTACGCTCTTGACCAGCTCGACGTTGGCTGCCTTGCACATCGCGTCCGTCGCCTCGACCAGGCCGGTAAAGCCCATGGTCTCCACAAACCCCAGTGCGTCGCTCATTACATCACTCCATTTCATTCATCCGCATCGCCGGCTTGCCGCTTCGCGGAATCGCCGACCGATGAACCCTGTCTCGTTTCGACCATGCCGCGAACCCTCACTTCGCGGCGCTCTTCTTCTCCGCCGGCAGCATCGCAGCCAACTCCTCGTGAGGCCGCGGAATCACGTGGACGCTCACCACCTCCCCCACCTTCGTCGCCGCCGCCGAACCGGCATCGGTCGCCTGCTTCACCGCCGCCACGTCACCCTTCACGTAGACCGTGACGTACCCCCGGCCGACCTTCTCGTATCCGGTCAGCCGTACGTTGGCGGCCTTCAGCATCGCGTCCGCCGCCTCGATCGCAGGGACAAAACCCTTCGTTTCCACCATCCCCAACGCTTCCAGTGCTGCCATTTTTTGGCACTCCTTCTATGACTTGCCGTGCAGGGCCGGACATCCCACGCACCGTTTCACACACCGATCCCCAAAACGCCCACTCTCCTCTTCTCTTGACTTTCGCCACCGCAAATCTTCGATTTTGACTTTTCGACTTTTTGACTTCCTGACGTTTCCGATTCTACATCCTCGTCAACTCCACCCCCCTGGCGTTCGCCAGGTTGCAGGCGTTCCCCTCGTCCGTATCCAGGTGTACCTCCAGGCTCAGCCCCTTGCCCGTGCGGACCACGATTCCCTCCACCGTGATCGGGCAGTCGCTGTCCACGTGCAGCTTCATCATGTCCCCGTTCTTGACGCCGAGGATGGCTGCCTCCTCCGGGCTCATGTGTACGTGCCGCTGCGCCCGGATCACGCCCTCCTTCATCTCGATGTAGCCCTTGGGGCCCATCACGATGCAGCCGGGCGTCCCCTTCACGTCCCCGCTCATTCGCACCGGCAGATCGATCCCCATCGCGATCCCGTCGGTGAAGGCCAGCTCAATCTGGTTCTCAGGCCGGACCGGCCCCAGAATCCGAAGGTTCGTAATCGTGCGATGCCGCGGGCCGATGATCGTGACCATCTGCTCGCTGGCGAAATACCCCTTCTGATACAGCTCGCGATATACCGTCAGCTTCGCGCCCGGCCCGAACAAGATCTCAAGGTCCCGCTGGGTGATGTGCATGTGCCGGGCGGAGATGTTCACCACCGTCTTGGGCCGAGACTCCCCGCCGCCGAAGCGCTGCAGCACCACGTCGCGAACCAGCCGCTCCACTGTCGCCCGGTCCAGTCCCGCCGATCGAGCGATCGAACTCATCCGCCACCTCCAGCCACCGCTTCTCCCACAGGTGCCAGAATCACCTCCGCACCCGTCTCTCTAATCCGCGCCTGCCAATCCTCGGGGAGCCGGTCATCGGTGACCACGCGATCGATCTGGTCCCAGCCACACACCATCGCGAGCGACTTGCGGCCAAACTTGCTGCTGTCGGCCGCCACGATCACCTGGTCCGCGGAATCCATCATCCGCTGTTCCGACTCGACCATCAGCACGTTCGCGTTAAACAAACCCTGCTGCGTGATGCCCGCCGTCGAGATGATGGCCTTCTCG
>JAPKGY010000065.1 GCA_026647385.1 Phycisphaerae bacterium
CAGGATTTCGACGCCGGCGTCGGCGCCGGCGATAGCGATGGCGACGGCCGCGATGAGCTTTTCCTCAATCTCTTTCCCGATGGTTATGTGGTGGATTTTGACGACCGCCTTGCGGATCCCCCGGCCTAACGCCATCGGGTCGGCCCCGGCGATCACGTTTCGCAACCCTTCCCTGAAGATGGCCTCGGTCAGAACCGTGGCCGTCGTCGTCCCGTCGCCGGCCACGTCCGACGTCTTGCTGGCCGCCTCCTTGACCAGCAGCGCCCCCATGTTCTCCGGCTTGGATTTCAGGCTGACTTCCTCCGCCACCGTGACCCCGTCCTTGGTCACGTTCGGCGCCCCCCAGCCTTTGTCCAGAACCGCGTTGCGGCCACGCGGCCCCAGCGTGGATTTGACCGCCCGGGCCAACTTCTCAACCCCAGCCAGCAGGCTGCTTCGGGCTTCATCGTCGAAAGCCAGTTGTTTGACTGCCATCTTTGCTTGTCTCCTCTATGTTCCAAGGTCCGGACCCACTCTCCCAGGTGGCCCGCCCTGCACTTCTGACAGGGAGTCTCCAACGTGGCCTACCCTTATGCACGCCCAATGCCACAAAGACCCGATGTCAGCCAATGATGCTTAAGTCATTTTTAAATATGAAATTACAACTGAGTGGGCAAGCCACCGTCTCCCGTCCGTCCATGTCAGCCCGGCAGGTACGCTTTTGACCGTGCCATAGTGACAGTTTTATCGGGGGCCGCTGCCCGGAACCCGCGACTCAAGACCTACGTTGCCCATCAGTCAGATGCTCGCGCGGGTCGCTGCAGGGAAGAGCTGTTTCTACCTATGATCATTTTCCATAATGAGTTACGGCGATTGCGTGGATGCCGGTACGCCGCTCGGACCGGTGTCGATCCGGAGCGGTTCGGAGTGGAGCGCGCCGGTGTAGATCGACGGGGGGATGGCGGAGGCGGCGCCTGGGCGAGTGGCCAGGGCGCGGAGTTGGGGCGACCCGGCGATGTTCACGTAACGAAGCTTCACCTCGCAGGAGCCCGAGAACACGGGGACGGCGGCTTGCGCGAGGAGAACGGCCTTGGATACCCGGGCGATCTCGACCGATCCGCCGGCGTCCAGCCGGCGAATGCGGTCGGCCCAGGCGGCTGCGCCGGGTGAGTCGGGCTCGGGGACCCAATGGGTCGGCTCGGCCGCACCGGCCGGCGTGAGGCTCCAACGCAACTCGGCATGGCGCGCGGTGTCGGGGCCCCAGTTCAGATTGAGGTGCAGCGGGCGGTCCCAGGTACTGACGATCCGCGCGGAGAGAAGATCGCCCCGGCACTCGATCCGCAGTTCGACCGGACGGCTTGCGTCGCAAATGGCTTGGGGTGCGCTGCGAGCGACCTCGATCGAAACGGGCCCGGCCTGGACCCGGCCGAAACCGGCGGCCGTCCACGAGGCATCCTTCCACTGCGGCTGATATGAGAATGTGACGCGGTATATTCCAGAAACCAGCAAGGGGAAGCGAGCCCACCCGGTGTTGAATTCACGGAGCCGAAAGATCGCCTCGCCGCCGGGCGGCACCAACGAGAAGGGCGGGTTGTCGCCGGCCCGGACGCCGACCGCCTCGTAGACCGTCTTGTCCCCCTCGATGGGCTCGAATCGAAGGGCGACCGGGCGGCCTTGCGGGTCGATCACGGCGAGGAAGTCGGCCACATCGAGCATTGGGCCCACCTGATCGGCATCGGCGGCGGCCGGTTGAGTCGTCGAGGCGGGCCAGGGCACGCGAAGGGGCGCGGGCGTGGGGTTCTTCACGCGAACGACGAGCGCGACGGGCTCGTTCCAGGCGACGGCCGGCGGATCGACCTCGAGGCTGACCTGACCGCCGACCAGGATGGCGGACTCGAACTCGGTCAGCAGGCCCCGGGCTGCGAGGGCGGATTCGTGCTCCAGGCCGGCGGCGGCCTCGCGAAGCGCATCGAACGCGAACGGGCCCCACTCCGCCAGTCGACGCAAGGCAGCCTGGCGCCGCTCGGGCGAAGGGTGGTTCAACTCCCGGACCGTCCGTCGAATCTGGGCGGCGTCCGGCGGGTCGGAGCGATCCACCGGCACCGTGGAGGGGGCGGGGGCCGCCTGGACCATGGCGTCGCGCTCCGGGGCCGAGACCAGGCTGACGGTTGCCAGTAGCACGACGATTGGACTCCGCATCGAGTAATACTCCGTGGACCATCGCCCCCTGGGACGTTAACCTACCATAGTACCTTACAGCCAGGGAGCCATGCGATTTGCGCGCATGCGGGCCCGGGGGGCCGGTTGCAAGTGACCCCGTGGCACGGGCTTCCCGGCCCGTGACCTCAGTTTTGTGGGAAAGGCTGGCAGCCCGGCAAACATGGGCAAGATGCCCATGCCGCGGGTTGGCCACATCGCAACCGGCTCGGGTCCGGCAGGCACCTCCTGGGTTGCGGACCGCCCGGCGGCGGTTGGCGTCTGGGCAAATGAACGGACATAAAGCCATGGAAATGCAGTCTGGACTCTCGCTTCTGGGTGGCGTGGCTCTGGCGATTGCGGCGGGAATGGCCTGGTGGGCGATGGCAAGCCGTCGCCGCGGGCCGGCGAAGGCGGCGCTGCCGGCGGCCATTGTGGGCGTGCTGGCGAACGTGATCTACGTGAGTTGGGCCCTCGCGGACCACGGGCTGGTGGAGACCTTCCGCCGGAACGAGGAGGCTGCCCTGCTGCTGGCCTCGTTGATCTCGATCGTGGCGATCGGCACACATTTCACCTCGACCTTGCGCGGGCTGGACGGGTTCCTGTTCCTGGTCGCGGCGCTGGTGGATTTCGTGGGCCTGGGGACGAGCACGCCGCCGGCCGGCGAGCCCCAGTACCGCTCCTGGTACATCAGTCACGGCCTGTCGTTCGCGGTCAGCAGCGCGTGCCTGTTCGTCGCGGGCACGACGGCGATGGTGTACCTGGTGGTGCACCGGATCCTGCGTCGCAAGAAGCTGTCGCTGATCGGCCGGGTGCCGTCTTTGGAAGCACTGGACCGGTTCGCACGCTGGACGCTGGCCATCGGCTTTCCCATTTTCACGTACGGCGTTTTGACGGGGCTTTGCGGGATTGCGCACCGCAAGGATATCGGGCACTCGAAGTGGTATCTGGACCCGTCGGCGCTGTCGGTGGGCCTGTCGTGGCTCTTTTACGCCTGGCTCTGCTTTTCACTGGTGTTCCGTACGCGGCTGCGAGGACGGAAGGCGGCCGTGCTGATCGCATGCGGCATGGTGCTCGTGGTCACGTCGTACTTTGTTGTGGAGTTCGGGTCTCCGATACACCGATGAGGACGCTGGTCATAGGCTGCAACCACCGATCCGCACCGGTGGAGATACGTGAGAAGCTCGCGTTCGACGAGGCGGGGGTCGAGGCGGCGCTGCGCAGGTTCCGCGAGGAGTTCGCCGAGGCGGAGGCGGTGCTGCTTTCGACCTGCAACCGGGTCGAGCTGTACTGTGCCCGGCCGATCAACGGCCGGCCCCGGATCGCCGACGCCGTCGCGTTCCTCGCCCGATGCCAGGGGTTGGATCCGGCGGAGTTGGCGGGCATCTTTTACCACCATGGAGAAGCTGAGGCCATCCGACACCTGTTCCGGGTCGCCAGTTCGCTGGACTCGATGGTGCTGGGCGAATCGCAGATCCTGGCCCAGACCCGCACGGCGTTCGAGACCGCCCGCCGGGCGCAAACAGCCGGCAGGACGCTGGGCGAGCTGTTCCCGCGGGCGTTCCAGGTCGCCAAGGAGATTCACACGCGAACCACGATCACCAGCGGACGGGTGAGCGTCGGGAGCGTGGCGGTCGACTTGGCCCGGCAGATCTTCTCGCGATTCGACGACAAGATCGTGCTGATGGTCGGAGCCGGGAAAATGGGCGAGGTCACGCTGAAGCACCTGCTCGACCGCGAGCCGAAGGAACTGTGGGTGACCAACCGGACGCAGGCGCGGGCGGACGATCTGGCGGAACGCATCCGGCGCGATTACCGGGGAACGGTGAGGGTCGTGCCCTTCGAGCAGTGGATCGCCCGCATGGCCGAAGCGGACATCGTCATCACCTCGACCGGGGCGCGCGAGCCGATTCTGACCGTCGACCGGTTCGTCCCGGTGCCCGAGCTTCGCGAATATCGGCCTTTGCTGATCGTCGACATCGCGGTGCCGCGGGACGTGGACCCGCGGGTGGGTCAGCAGGACACCGTGTTCCTGTACAACATCGACGACCTGCAAACCGTCACGGAGCAGACGCTCGCCCAGCGGCGCGAGGCCTTGACCTACTGCCAGCAGATCATCGAGGCCAACGTGCTCCAGTACCTGGAAACGCAGGCCAGCCGGGATTTGGGACCGGTGATCCAGGCGTTGCAGCAGCGGTTGCACGGCATCACCGAACAGGAATTGCAGTGGCTGATGCCCAAGCTCAAGAATGCCGGCGAGGAGGAGCGCAAGCTCATCGAGCAGATGCTGAACCGCATCACCGGCAAGCTGATGCACTACCCGGTGGACCTGCTGCGCAAACAACTGGGGACGGGGACTGCCGGTGTGTACGCGGACATGCTCCGGGCGATGTTCGATCTGAGGATGGACGAAGAGGACGAACTCCCGCCGACGGAGTCCGATGAGCGATGAGCGGACGCGGCGGGGAGACCGCGATTCCGTTCGGGTGCGGAAAAGGAGCTCCTTCGGGGACGGAGAAAACGCTCCCCTTCGGGTCGCGGCTCAACTTTGGGGGCGAGTCGACGACGTTTTCCGATCCCGGTCCACGTCGCTTTCCGAACCCGATTCCTGACGTTTTCCGGACTCGCTCCACGTCCCTGGTCGAACCGTGTTCGCGTCTGTGGCCGAACGCTCTTCACGTCGGATGGATGTGCGATTAACCTGAGGACATGCTGCAACATGCTGCAACAAGCGGGATCGGCGCGCGCCGGGCGGGGAGTCCGGCGGCGGGTGTGGCCGCGGCTGCGGCGCTGGCGGTCGTCGGGCTGGTGACCGCGGAGTCGTTTGTGGCCATCGCGATCGTCCTGCTGGAAGGCGTCGTGGCCTGGGCGGCCTTGGGCGGCGCGGGGCTGGCGGGTGGATGGTTCGTTCGGTGGCTCGGCTTGAAGGACGAGCCCTGGTCGTTCCGGGTCGTGGTGGGGGCCGGCCTGGGCATCGGCGCGTTGGCGGCGGCGGTTTTCGCACTGGGCTGTGCGGGACTCTTGAGCAAATCGGTCGGCTGGGGACTGGCGGCGGCGTGTGCGGCGGCCGGCATCGGCCGACTGGTGTTGGATATCCGACAAGAGCGGGGCTCGCGCGGGGAGCCCGCGCACACCGGCACCGTATGCTGGTTATGGGTTCTCGCGGCCCCGTTCCTGGCCATCGCGCTGATGGCGGCGAGCCTTCCGCCGGGCGTGCTCTGGGGCGAGGAGGGCTCGGGCTACGACGTGCTCGAATATCACCTGGCGGTCCCCAAGGAATGGCACGACGCCGGGCAAATCACCTTCCAGCCGAACAACGTCTACAGTCACTTTCCGATGAACGCCGAGATGATCTCGCTGCTGATGATGACGTTGCGCGGCGACGCGATCGAGGCGGCGTTCATGGCCCAGATGGCCAACGTGGCCCAGGCGGGCCTGTTCGTGGCGGCTGCCTGGCTGGCGGGCAGGAGGTTTTCGGGGTCAGCCGGCGTCATCTCCGGCCTGCTGGCCGCCGGCGCGCCCTGGCTGGCGTATCTGAGCGGCATCGCCTATGTCGAACCGGGCATGCTCGCGATGGGCATGTGCGCCGTGGCGGCTCTGCTGCGGATGGATGGCGACGCCAAACGCGACGGGGGGCTGTGTATCGCGGCGGGCCTGCTGGCGGGCCTGGCGTGTGGGTACAAGTACACGGCGGTGGCCTTGATCGCCCTGCCGTTGATCGCCATGCTTCTGACCCCGCGAGCATCGATGGCCCGGCGGTTATCGCATGTCGTGGCCTACACGCTGGCGGCCTTGGCGGCTTTTTCGCCGTGGCTGATCCGCAATGCGATCAATACGCACAATCCCGTATTCCCGCTCGGATGGTCGGTTTTCGGAGCGAAGACCGGCCTGTGGGATGCGGAGTTGGAAACGCGGTGGCAGCGAGCCCATGCATCGCCCGACGCCGAGCGCGCCGGCACGCCGACTGTGCTCCGCGCATTGCGGCGCACGGTCGCCGAGGAACGAATGGGGTATCTGGTGTTCGGGCTGGCGGCCATCGGCGCCGTGATGACCCGCGACCGATGGACGGCGGGTCTCGTGGTGGTGCTGATTGTGCAGGCAGGCGTATGGTTGGGCGCCACGCACCTGTTCGCGCGGTTCGCGGTCGTGCTGCTGCTCCCCCTGCTCGTGCTGGCGGGTCGCGCCGCGACCAGGGCGGCTGCCCCGCCTTGGACCGCCGTACTATGCCTATTCCTGGTCGCCGGGACGAGCTTGAACCTTTACCGGCTTGGGGACCTTTATTATCATCACACCCGCTTGGGCCCGATGGCCGAACCGATCGGAGCGTACGGCCAAACGCAGTGGTTCGTGGAGGGGCAGTGGCCCTGGACGGCGCACTTCGGGGCGATCAACCGGCTCGAGGCGGAAAGCCGGACGATGCTCGTGGGGGAAGCTCGTACCTATTACCTGCGTCGCCCCTGCACGTACGCAGTCGCGTTCAACCACCATCCGCTCGCTTTGGCAGTGAGGGAAAGTGCGGACGCAGCGGAGGTGATGGACCGGCTTCAAAGCAACGGGATCACCCACGTGCTGGCCCATTGGGAGGAGATCCGCCGACTTCGTTCGACCTACGGGCTCGACCCGGAAATCGATCCGGCCCTGTTCGATCGGTTGGCGGACGCCGGCCTGAAGCCGACGGCGGAATTCAGGATTCAGGAGGGGGCGGTCCCGTACGCGACCCTGTTCGAGGTACCGAAGAAATGAGTGACATCGTCAATCTCGGCATCTGCACCGTGGACGCCATCGGCCAGACGGTTGATGACTACCCCCCCCCGGGCGGGCTGCGGCTGTTCGACCGGCTCACCCTGACCACGGGCGGCAATGCGATGAACTGCACGATCGCGATGCGGAAGATGGGCATCCCGTGCGATGTGATCGTCAAGGTCGGCCAGGACGCACTGGGCGATTTCGTGGTGAGCGAAGCCCAGCGCTACGGTGCGGGGACGGCCGGCATCATTCGTAGCACCGACGGAGTCCATACGCCGTATACGTTCGTCTGCGTGCTGACCGGCGGGCAGCGCAGCTTCTTCCACACGATGGGTACCAACGGCACCCTCTGCTTCGAGGACATCAACCTGGACATCGTGCGCAGGGCCAGATTCTGCTTCGTCACCGGCACGATGGTGATGAAGACGTTCGACGGCCGGCAGACCGCGCACCTGCTGGCTGAAGCTCAAAAGGCCGGCGTTAAGACGCTCCTCGACACGGTGTACCTCGACGCGGCTCCGCGGGACCTCTGGCATGACAACATCTTTCCCTGCCTGCCTGGGCTGGACTACTTCATTCCGTCGCTGCCTGAGGCCAGGGCGATCAGCGGGCTCGAGCACCCCTCGGAGATGGCCCGGATGTTCCAGGACCGCGGCTGCAAGAACGTGGCGATCAAGCTGGACCAGGCCGGCGCGTTCTGCCGGTCGGTCGACGGCAGCGAAGCGATCGTTCCGGCCTACCAGATCGAGAACGTGGTGGATACGACCGGCGCGGGCGACTGCTGGTGCGCCGGGTTCCTGACCGGCCTATACCTGGGCCTGCCCATGCCGGAGGCTGCCTTGCTCGGAAACGCCACAGCCGCCCATTGCATCCAGGCTCCCGGCGCCTCGACGGGCATCGTCCCGCTCGAACAGATCCACACCTTCCAGAAGCGAACTTCGCTGAGGAGGTAGGACTCGCACCCAGAATCGAGCGCCGGATCTGCTCCCGGCTCAGGCCGAGGCAGGATTCCAAGTCATCGGGGCGCTCCGTCCGGCGGCTGCGATCTGACTACGGAAGATGCACAGGATTCTCCTGGCGGGAGTCCGGGGAACGGACGCCTGCCCGGGTGAGTTTCGAAACAAGCAGGCCTTTGTGGGAGGCGCTGGGAATCGCAGACGTTTTATTCCGCCTCCTCCGGACGAGCTTGAAGCCACTCTGCGAGCGCTCGACCAATACCTTCAAGCACCCGACAGCAGTCTCCATCCCCTCATACGGGCATTCGTGGTCCATTATCAGTTTGAAGCCATCCACCCGTTTGCCGACGGAAACGGACGGGTTGGGAGACTACTTTTTTCCCTGGCGATCCACCACTGGCTGAAGCTCGATCTGCCGTGGCTTTACCTGAGCGAGTACTTTCACGCCACGCGAAGTGACTATATCGCGCATCTCTATCGTGTGAGTACGCAGGGAGACTGGCCAGGGTGGCTTGAATACTGCCTCAGGGGGACAATAAAACAGGCTGCGGCATCCCTCCAGAGACTCAAGGCCCTCAACAAACTCCGAATCAAGTACCGCAGGGACCTGAAAAGAGAGAAAAGGCTTCCGGATATTGTCGAGAGACTTTTCGCAGCCCCTCTGGTCAGGACCGTCGAGGTTCAAAAGGCATACAACGTAACCTACGAAACCGCCCGTGCCGACATGGTCAAGCAGCAAGAGAGAGGCATTCTTTCCGAAGTTGAAGGCTCCAGACCCAAAGCATTCATTGCGCCAGCCATATGCGAAATCGCCGACGGCGATGGTTCGTCAGGCTGACCAGAAGTGTTTCCGGAACCCCGTGCCCAGTTGCGTATCAGGGGGCGGACGGGGTTGTGGTCCAGCAATGGACCGGGCGGTTTGTCCGCGCGAGTCGTCGGGCGGTGGCGGCGGCGTGAACGGGGGCGGCGTTGGCGACGACGATGGCGTCGGCTGAGGCGATGGGGGCTTCGCTCGTCGGCAGGATGGGGATTCCGCGATAGCACCGGCCCGGCTGGGCGAAGCGATCGTCGGCGATGGCGAGGATTCGCAGGCCCGCCAGTTTTGCGCCGCGCACGAACGGAAAAACGTTCTTTCCCAGGTCGGCCAGCAGGATCCGCCGGACGCCTTGTCGGCGGAGGTCCCGCATCCGGTCGGCCATCTCCTCGAACTGGAAGAACCGCTCGAAATCAGCGCCGCCCAACCGCCAGCCGGCGTAACCGCGGCGTTCGGCCCGCATCCGGCGTCGC
The DNA here is from genome assembly GCA_026647385.1 of Phycisphaerae bacterium. Classification (GTDB taxonomy): domain Bacteria; phylum Planctomycetota; class Phycisphaerae; order UBA1845; family PWPN01; genus JAPKGY01. Next base: position 9,165 of record JAPKGY010000065.1, read on the forward strand.
CCTTCGCTCAGGCCGCGCGCGTATGCGCGAAGGTGTCCGGCGGACTCCGCGATCCAGCGGTAACGCTGAACGTAATCCTGGACCAGCGGAGTCAACCACCGGTCGGGAACGTATCGGGCAGCCACGATCAGGTTGTTTCGCGTGTCCAGGTAGACGGTGCGCCAGCCCAGCC
>JAPKGY010000650.1 GCA_026647385.1 Phycisphaerae bacterium
GTCTTCGGATAAATGTACCCACCGATGAACGTCAGCTCGATTCGGCTCGCGCCGCTCAGCATGTTGGCGATCGGCAGCGAGTTGGTGACGACCTGCAGGTTCCGGGCCATCAATTGCTTGGCCACCTCGAACGTCGTCGTGCCACCGTCCAGCAGGATGGTCTCGCCATCCTCGATCAGCGCCGCCACCACCCGCCCGATGGCCTGCTTCTCCGCCACCGCGGTCATCTCCCGGGCGCTGAAGTTCAAGGCGCTGAACCGGTCGCTGACGAACACCGCACCCCCGTGGGTCCTGCGGGCAATCCCCTCTTCTTCGAGCTGGGTCAGATCCCGCCGCACGGTCGATTCCGAAACCCCCAGCTCCCCCGCCAACCAAGACAGATCCGCAAAACCCCGCCGGGCCAGAACCTCCGACAACTGCTGACGACGCTCTTCTCCGGTCATGCCTGCTCTCGGTGTCTCAGGAATAACTCAGAATCTATCATTAGTATCGCCCAGTTTTGCTCATTTGCAAGCAAATTCTATCAAGAATGGTCCAAGAATGTTCCCCCCGCATGTTCCATAAGCCGCCTCTATTCATATAAACTGTTTATAAACAATATGTTACGTATTGTTGCGGAATCCTGTCAGCCTGTGAGTTATCCACAATTGACCTGTGAGTTCCTGGGGAAAAACTGGCGAGAGCCGTAGCTGGCGCGCTTCTTTACCGGGACTCGCGGGCGGCCGGCAAGCCGGATGCACGGGCGGCGCGGAATGCGAGTATGCTGCAGGCCCGAGGGCGTCAATCTTTTCCTGGGCGGGTCCGCCCGTGGAGGAACGCGTGAGATTCAACATCGCAGACCCGATCTTGGTGGCGACCTTGGCCTTGTGGCCAGGGTCAGGCCTGCCAGCGTCAGGGGTCGAGTTACCCAGCACAACTCGTCCGGCAGGTGACCAGGGCATCCACTTCGAGATCAAGGTCGATACCGTCCTCAAGGACTTTGACGGCCAGTCCCATTGGTTCGATCCACGGGCGGGGGTGGTGCCGGCCTGCGCCAGCGGCGGTCCCCTGCAGGTAATCTTCATGCAGCGCGCGTTTATGTCCGCATCCGACTATTTCTCCGGCTACAGCGTCATGATGAGCCGGGACATGGGCGCGACCTGGTCCGGGCCTCGCGAAATCCCTGGCCTGGGCTGGCGGGACGAAGCCGGCGGCGTAATCCACGGCATCAACAGCTTCACCTCCCACTGGCATGCGCCGACAAACAGGCTGCTTGCCTTCGGCCACACCGTCCGTTACGTCGACGGCAAGCTCATGCGCGAGCCGCGCCCGCGCGAGACCGGATACACCGTCCTCGATCCCGCCACCGGTGCGTGGCAGCCGTGGAAAGCGATCGATATGCCGGACCGCGAGAAGTTCTTCAGCGCCGGAGCGGGTGCCGCCCAGTGGCTGAGCGAGCCCGACGGATCGCTGCTCGTGCCGATCTACTTCAAAGCCCGAAGCGAGAAGCTGCATGCGTGTTATTCAGCCACCGTCCTGCGATGCGCTTTTGACGGCACGACGGTCAGGTATCTCTCGCACGGCGACGAGCTCAAGCTCGAGGTGCCGCGCGGCTTCTGCGAGCCGTCGCTGACGAAGTTCAACGATCGCTACTTCCTGACGATCCGCAACGACGAGAAAGGATACGTAAGCGTTTCACCCGACGCCGTACGCTGGTCCAAACCGTTTCCCTGGGCCTTCGACGACGATAAAGACCTCGGCAGTTACAACACCCAGCAGCACTGGGCGACACACAGCGACGGGTTGTTTCTCGTCTATACCCGCCGCGGCGCGAACAACGATCGCGTCTTCCGTCACCGGGCTCCCCTGTTCATCGCCCAAGTCGATCCCGACCGGCTCTGCGTGATCCGTGCCAGCGAGCGCGTGGTCATCCCCGAACGCGGGGCCCCCATGGGCAACTTTGGCGTGGCAGCCATCAGCGAACGAGAAACCTGGGTCACCGCCTCGGAGGAAATGCTCGCTTGGCTGAGGGCCAAGCCAGGCTCGGCCGACGGCTCTGTCTTCCTCGCCCGAATCATCTGGTCCCGGCCGAACAAGGCGCTCCCGGCGTGCAGTTCAGCCGGTATTCCCGCATCGAGGGCCCCGTGAAGCCAGGCCCCCGATCGGCGTTTCGCTCAGAAAGCAGCTACCCGAACTGAACCTTGCCGGCTCGGGCGGCGACTAAGAGGGTGTGACGAAGCTCTGAGAGAGGGGGGCAGCCCCCGGGCGTCTCACCCACCCTCTAAGAAAGCGAATCTTCGGAGGACCCGCGGGTGCCGAGAGACAAAGAGGCCATCTTGCAGGAGCTTTTGGTCCTCCGGTGCAAACGGGGCGAGAACCGGGCGTTCGAGGAGTTGATCCGCCTGTGGGAAGGGCGACTGCTCTACTACATCCGCCGGCTGGTCGCGACCGAGGAGGACGCCTGGGACATCCTGCAGCAGACTTGGATGAAGGTCTTCAAGTCCATCAAAACGCTGAACGCGCCGCGGAGTCTGTCGACCTGGCTGTACCAGATCGCCCGGAACACCGCCCTTAGCCACTGGCGAGGCCGATACCGTGCGGAGGCCCGGATGGAGATCCACGGCGAGGTCATGGAAGCGGAGGCGCCGGAGGAGAGCTGCCGATTCGACGATGCCGAGCAGGTGCATCAAGCGCTCGCTCGCGTCGCCCTGAGCCATCGCGAGGTGCTGACTCTTTACTTCCTCCAGGACCTCACCTTGGATCAGATAGCGGAGGTCCTCGGGATTCCATCCGGAACAGCCAAGTCGCGACTGTTCCATGCGAAACGGGAACTCCGGGCCGTCCTGGAACCGCAGGAGGGCAATCCATGAATCAGGCGAATCACGGATTTCGGGAAAGACTTCTGCAGACAGCCGCCTGGCTTCGGCGCGCGCCTGAGGGTTGTTGGAAAACTGGAGCAACTCAGTTCCTCTCCGGCTGTGGAGAATGCGGCGTGAAATGTCACGCCGTGGAGCAGATC
>JAPKGY010000651.1 GCA_026647385.1 Phycisphaerae bacterium
TGAAGCGCACCGGAACCCGAAAGGTCATTCCCATCGCAAGCCGGCTCACGCATCCGTACCTCACCGATCCTCGCACACGAAAGGACAACCAATATGACTCCGAAACTCGACCGACGCGGCTTTCTGAAGGCCACCCTTGGCGGATGCGCGTGGTGCGCCGGCTGTAGCGGACCGATGCGCCTCGGCGGCTTCGGAGCGGAACCGGAATGCGACCGGATTCCCGACCTGGTCAGCCCGGGCTGCCGGGGAACAAAGGTCCGCGTGGCCCGCATCTATATCGGCATCCCCGGCGCCCATTGGCCCACGCCGTCGCTGGACCTCGACCAGGAAGTCAAACGGTACGAGGCGGAGTTCAGCCGACGCCGCCGTGACTTCGCCGACATCGACTTCGTCTGCAACCGGATCGTGACCTCGCCGGAACAGGCCAGGCAGATCCGCGAGAGCATGGGCGACGTCGACGGCATCCTGCTGATCCATCTCTCGATGCGCACGCTGCCGATCGTGAACGAGTTCCTGGCCGCGGGCAAGCCGACGATCATCTTCGCGGTCCCCTACTCCGGGCACGAATGGACGGCCTTCGGAGCGCTCAGCCGCAGCAAGGAGGGACGTTGGCTCGACTGCGAACTGACCGGCGATCTCGGCGCGCTGGCCGCCTGCGTCCGTCCGTTCCGAGCGATGCACCATTTGCGGCAGGCCCGGCTGATCAACGTGTCCACACGCCCGATGGACGAGAAAATCGTGGCGTACATCAAGGACAAGTTCGGCAGCCAGATCAAGCAGATCGGCAAGGAGCCGGTGTGGGCCGCCTATGAGGCGATCCCCGAAGACCAGGCCCGGGCCGAGACCCGCCGATGGATCGCCGGCGCCCGGAAGATCGTCGAGCCCTCGCGTGAGGAAATCTACCGCTCCTGCCGGCTCGCACTGGCCTTCCAGCGAATCCTGGACGAGGAAAAAGCGACCGCCATCACCGTCGACTGCTACGGCACGATGTATCGTCAGTTGCCCGCGTTCCCGTGCGTCGGCGAAGTGCGGCTCAATAACCTGGGATTGGCCGGCATTTGCGAGTCCGACCTGCGGACCGCGATAACCTTCATGATGCTCCAGGCACTCACCGGCCAGCCGGGCTTCATCAGCGATCCGACCGTCGACGTCTCGCGGAACGGCATCATCCTGGCCCATTGCCTCGGCACGCCCAAGATGGACGGGCCCGACGGGCCGGCCGCCCCCTACCACTTCCGCACAATCATGGAACGACAGGAAGGAGCCGTCCCGCAGGTGTTCATGCGCACCGGGCAGCGGGTCACCCAGGCGGAACTCGTCGAGAACGAGCAACTCTTGTTCTTCACCGGCACCATCGTCGACGCGCCCGACACCGAACGCGGCTGCCGCACCAAGATCACCGTCAAGGTCGACCGCGACGCCGACGACCTGTGGCGCAACTGGTCCCATGGCCTGCACCGCGTCACCGTCTACGGCGACGTCGTGAAAGACCTCCGCCGCTTCTGCAAATTCAACGGCATCACGATGATCGACGAAGCCGCGAAGGCGTGAGCGAACTCACGGAACCGCCAATTCCGACACAACAACAACCTCGGAGGAGCAAGAGGAGGGGACGCAACAGTTTAGCCCCGGCGCATCCGTGGTCGGGGATACTCGCGACGCTGGCGAGCAGGACAATCGTGGCTTGCAATGGGCCGGCTACTCGCTCGCGGGGTCAAGCGACAGACTCCCAACCCGTTTCGCGCTCCCAACCCGTTTCGCGCTCCCAACCCGTTTCGCGTCCCCGACCGGTTTTCCGGTCCCTCCTGTCGCACCCGCCCCACCCCCAAAACACGCCGGACTTGCATTCCCCGACAACCGCGCCCAAAACTGTACATTGTACATTTTACATCGTACACGCCTTGGGGAACTGTTAACACAGTGCAACAATATGTGCAGCCATTCCCCCACCCGCAAACGCCGCCGCGCACCCCAAGAGCACGTCGATACGACGCAAAGAAGCCCCAAACAACCTCTACCCGGGTCGGCTCGCGGGCGGGGGCTGGCCGGGTACGGAGGGCTTGTACTCGGGGACGGCCTTGCGGAGTTGGTCGTGGATCGTCTCGGGTGCGGCGGTGTCCGCGATGGCCACAAGACGGGAAGAAAAAGGGGGCCGGAGTGTTCTTGACGGGAGTCTCTTCTTGACCACGTACTCGTATGGGGCGGCCGGCCACGGGCCCGCGAATCCGACGAAACACCGAGGCCCCGTCGAACGACAACTCGTGCGGGACCCGATCGGGAATCGCGTCACCTGGCGCGCGCGGAGATCACGAACAGCGTCAACGCGAAGAGCTGAAGGAAAACGCCCATCGTCAGGCGCATGAGGTGATTGCCCAGCAGGTCCTCGGGCGCAAAGACCCAGGAGAAGACCGCCCAGCAGAAGACGGCGACGGCTCCGAGTTGGACCACGGTGCCGGCCAGTTGCCAAAGCGAGAAGTCCGCGTGGCGGCTGCGGCGATCGACCATCTTGAGGAACGCCAGGATCTCCTGCAGGGTGCCGGCCGCCTCATCCGCTCCGCCGGCCGACTTTGCCTCCCTGGAGTCGTCGCTCCCACCCGGCGTATGCTTCAAGACCACCTCGACCGCTTCGTCCAGCGAGTTGACGACGAAATCCACCGCCGGGCTGCGCTCGATCTCCCGGCGGTCGGGGGACTCTTGGCTGTTCCTGTGGATCACGATCGTTCGCGTGCCGGCTGCCCGGCCGGCCTGCGCGTCCCGGACCGAATCGCCGATTGACCACGACGCGACCAGGTCGAGCTTCCGTTCGAGCGAGGCCCGCAGGAGCATGCCCGGCTTCGGCTTGCGCATGTCGCTGTCGCGCCGATAGGAATCGACGACCGCCTCGTCACCGGGCAGGTAGGGGCAGTAGTAGATCGCGTCGATCGTCGCCCCCGCTTGCGCGAACAGCTCGCGGACGCGATCATGGATCTTGGACAAGGTAGCTTCGGTGAACAACC
>JAPKGY010000652.1 GCA_026647385.1 Phycisphaerae bacterium
GCAGGCACCGAAGCCGACCGCGATCCACCACGCCAACGGCAAAAGCGGCTGCACGCTGAATAAGGCGGGCAACCTCAACGGCATCCACCGCAGGTGCTCTCCGGAGTAGCTCAAGAGATCGCGGAGATGCGCGTCCGCCCAACCTTGCCAAAGAAGAAAAAGGACAACCGGCGAGAAGCCCAACCCCAGGCCGATCACGGTCCACCCCGCCCGACAAGCCGAATCGGCAGGCCGGCGCTTCACGGCCGCCTCGTAAAGATCGTGAACCAGAAAGGCCGCCAGCATGGCGGCGGCGCTCTGCTTGACGCTCAAGGCCAAGCCCAAAAAGACTCCCCGGATCAGCCCTCTTTTCCAGGCGGCCGAACAGCGAATCTGCGCACAGGCGGCGGCGCTGATCGGCAGGAGGGAATAGTTTTCTCCAAGGTTGAAGCCGTCGGTCGTGTAATCGAGGGCGTTGCAGGCGTTATGCGCGACCACGACCAGAAGGGTGAGCCACGCGCCACGACGGTCCCCCCACAATCGCGTCGCCAGTCGCCAAAAGAGGAAGTATCCCGCCAGCATGAACGCCGACTCGATCGGGGCCAGTGCGAGTCGGGTGGGCGGCCCCGGGAGAAGGCGATACACCCATCCGGTCAGCAGCGCCTGGCCCGGCGGCTTATCGGGGACCAGGTCGGAGAGAGTCGCATCCGGAGCATAAAGCCTGAAGGCGGAGGCTGCGTATGTATAACTGTCCACCTTGAACGGACAGCAGATCGCCGCGATGCGCCCGGCCAGATGTATGCCCAGGGCCAGGATCAGGAGAGTGGCCGGCGAGAGGAGGACGCCGGCCTCACCGGGCGGCGAGGCGCGCCTCGGCGAAGCGGTTCGACGCCCGGATTGATCCACGCCAACACGCAAAGGATGGTGTCCGAAATTGTGCCACTCGCTGGAAACCGTTTTGAATGAAAACTCAAACTGACGGATCGGCGATCACGCCGCGCGGCGCCCTGGAGTCACGGCGTTCCGGCGGATACGATCGGTCAGTTTGAGAATGATAACCGGGCGGGCCGCCCGGGCAACCGCAGGATCCGCCGGGAAGCAGAGGAAGTCCGGGGTATCGCGGGTGCCGTTTTCGGAAAGAGGGTTTCGCTGAAGCCCGCGGCTCTTGAATAGCGCACGATCGCACGCGGTCATTCAGGCCCCGCCGTGGGCGAGGGTCCGAGCCCAGGTGTCCTGGTGCAGGGTGTAGCCGCCGGCGAGGTTGGCGACGTCGGTGAAGCCCGACTGGAGCAGGATGCGCGAAGCGACATATCCCCGCATTCCGACGCCGCAAAAGACGGTCACGGGTCGAGCGGGGTCGAGTCGGCCGATGCGTTCGCGGAGCTGCTGAAGGGGGATGTTGACCGCCCCCGGCAGCGTGCCTCTACTGACCTCCGCCTCGGTCCGGACGTCCACGAGCTGGCCGGGCGCCACCGGATCGCCGGGCAACACCTGGCGGACCAGGCCGTCGGACTGGTCCTGGGCGACGAAGGCGGCCAGGTGGACCAGGTCCTTGGCGGAGCCGAACTGCGGCGCGTAGGCGAGGTCCAGGCCGGCCAGGTCGTCGATGGTGCCCTGGAAGCGGAGGGCGGTGGCGATCACGTCGAGGCGTTTGTCCACGCCCTCTCCGCCGACGGCCTGGGCACCGAGCACGCGGCGGCTTGCGGGGTCAAATACGAGCTTCAAAACCATCTGCCGGGCGCCCGGGTAATACCCGGCGTGATGGCCGCCGATGGCATAAACCGCCGTGCAGTTGAGCCCCGCCTCGCGGGCGGCCCGGACGCTCAAACCGGTGATGCCCGCCGCTTGCCCGAAGAAGCCGACGATGGCTGTCCCGGCCAGGGGCGTGGCTGCGGGCGCGTCGCCGGTGGCCGCCCGCTCGCCGGCAAGCCGGCCGTAGCGGTTCGCGGGGCCGGCCAGGGGCACGCACATCGGCCGCCCGGTCACCAGATGCATGACTTCCGTCGCGTCACCGACGGCCAGAATGTCCGGATCGCTGGTCTGGAGTCGCCCGTCCACGGCGATTCCGCCGGAGGGGCCGATCTTCAGGCCGGCGTCGACCGCGAGCTTCACGTTCGGCCGAACGCCGACCGCGACGATGACCAGGTCCGCGGCGATTTGCTCGCCGTCGGCCAGCGCGACGGCGATCGCTTTTCCATCGCGCACGAGCAGGTTCTGAACCGAACGGCCCGTGCGCACGTCCACGCCGTTGGCTCGAAGCACGTTCTCGATGCGGGCGGCCAACTCGTCGTCCATCAGCGGCATGACGTGGGGGCGGGCCTCGATCAACGAGACCGCCAGGCCCCGTGCGACGAGCACCTCGCTCATCTCGATGCCGATGTATCCGCCGCCGATTACGGCCGCTCGGGTCGGTTTCTGTCGATCGACGAACGCCTTGATGCGGTCGGTGTCGGCCAGATCGCGCAGCGTGAAGACATTCGGGCCGTTGACGCCCTGCCAGTCGGGCAGAACGGGGCTGGCGCCGGGCGCGAGAATCAGCTTGTCGTAGTGGTGTGTATCGCGCCGACCGGTCCGGTGGTCGAGGACCTCCACGGTCTTCTTCCGGGGATCGATGCGGACGACCTCGTGCAGCGTGCGCACATCGATGCGATAGCGGGCGGCGAACTCCGCCGGGGTCGAAACCAGCAGCTTCGAGCGTTCCTTGATCTGCTCGCCGATGTAATACGGCAGCCCGCAGTTGGCGAAGGAGATGTGTTCGCCCTTTTCGAAGATGATGATCTCGGCCGACTCGTTCATCCGGCGGGCGCGCGTGGCGGCGCTGGCTCCGCCGGCCACCCCCCCCACCACCACGATCCGCAACGCCGCCATGTCAAGCCTCCCGCCCGCAGGTTGCCGGCCCGCAACCGCTCGTCGCGTTCCAGGGCATCTTCTCAAGTATTCTGACCATCGGACAGTAACCGGTCGCGCCGCCGAAAACCAGACCGGCCGCGACGAGGAAATCAACGAGGATA
>JAPKGY010000653.1 GCA_026647385.1 Phycisphaerae bacterium
ATCGGTGGTGCCGGCTGGAACCTGGAGAATCGGCGAGAGGGTCACCCCTGCGGGCGGCTTTTCGGCGAGGGTCAACGGGCACACGTCCTTCATCAGCATGCGTCGGGCCCTCAGCGGGGCACCGATCGCCTGCGCGGTGAAGCTGCTGAGCTGCATGTACCACCACTGGACGACGTCGATCGCGTAGCGCCCGGGTTGCTTGCGATCGACCACGCCTTGAATCACGCGGTAGTCGGAATCCACGGTAATGCCCCAATCCTCCTGCAGGATCGAGTTCCAACCATAGCTGGTCGGCGGGCCGAATCGCATCGGCGGCTCCCAGTTGGCCAGGAAGATTCCCAGCCCGCCGTCCTTCAGCACCTCGCGGGCGACTTCCGCCTCCTTCTGGGTGAACTGCTTGCGTTGCTGCTGGCCCATCATGAACGGGGGCACCGCCGGCGGCGTCGGCAGGAACACATAAACCATCGGCACGCCTTCCTCGCCCTTGGGCCGGTTCGCCTGGGCGTTCTCGTCGGCCAGGTTCCAGTCCACCACCTTGAACTGCATCTTCTGCAGTTGATCCTTCATCGCCTTGATCGCCTCGACGGGCATCGGGCCGGTGAGCGGTCGCTGGAACTGACGCATCTGCGGAGGCACCTCCTCCTCGAACGTCACAAAGACCACCGTCGCCACCGGTTTGCTGCGTTCCATGGCCAGCAGCGCGTCGGAGATCGCGCTGTCTCCGTCAAACACGCGGGCGGGCACGCCCTCCTCGCCGCTCGGGCCGCCCCGCCCGCTCGGATCGGCATACCGCCAGACGTCGTCGAAGCCCACCACCCGCACATCCTGGCCGCGCTCCACCACGATGATGTTGTCCTGCTGCAACCGCTGCGCCACCTCGTCCAGCTTCAGTTCCGGCAGCTTGCCGATCTTTGTCGCCACCTCGTCGAGCCGTTCGAGCGACTTGCTGAACGGCTTGCCGGTGCTGGCGTCGGCCAGGAAGGTCTTCGTCTGCTCGTCGATCCGGCTGCCCTCGTCGAGGACGGCCGTCACGCCGCTCACCCACTGATTGACGTTTTCCTCCATCTCGACGGCCAGTTGCCGCGTCTGGCGCACGAGGCTCTGCAACTGATCGAGCGGAACCTCCTGGCGGAGGTAATTGCGCAAGGCCTGGCCGTTCTGGCTCAGGTTATCCGCCGTCGAGTTCAGAATGGCCGACAGGTCGACCACAAATATCCCGGTCTTGATCTGCCATTTCGGATGCTGCCGCAGCGCCGGGTGCTCGTTCACGAACGCGGTGACCCGGCCGGCCTCGGCGGTGAGCGACTCACCGAGTTGCAGGGCGGTCCTGGCGAAATTCTGGAGCAGCGGCTTCGGGTCGGCCGGCACGTCCGTCGTTCGCGGGTCGCCCGCGATGTTCTTCAACTCCTCGACCTTGGCCTTCAACTCCGCCAGGCGATCTCGCGTCGTCTTCGCGAATTCCGAGTCCTTGTTCGCCAGCACCTTGGCCAGCTTGTCGACCTCCCCCGTCCACGCCTTGATCTGATCGAGGTGCTTCTTCAGGTCGCCGTTGAGCGTCTTGATCTTCTCGTTCGCCTCGGCGTACCGCGGGATGCCCTCCCCGTGGACGAGGTTGTCGATCTCCTGGCGGGTATCGTCGATGTTTTTCTGGTCGCTTTGCAGGATCGCGGCGATGTTGGCCAGCGTCGAGAAGTTTCCCACCCACGAGTCGCCCGAAACCAGGGCCACGACCTGCTGCCGCATCGCCGCCAGCTCGGCGGCCACGTCTTTCCAGACGTCCTGGCTGAGGGTCACGACCTCGCCATACTCCTGGGAAGCCGACGCGAATTTGCCCTGAAGACGATCCCGCAGCTTCGCCTGGTCGTTGCCGCTGACGATGTGCTCGACCTCGATCGGGACCCCCTCCCGCCGGCCGAACTCCTTCAACTCCTCGCACAGGTCCTGCACCCGCGGGAAGTACTCCTTGCGCGCAAACTCGGGCGCGTCGGACGCATACACCGTTGTGATCCGGAGGGGTTCGTCCTTACCCGACTTGCGCAGGATCTGCTTGGTCCGGTCCGAAACGCGATGTCCGGAAATCCCGCCGGTCAGGTCCCACCGGGTGCTCTTGAATTGCCCGAGCAGGTTCACGCCGACGAGCGCGAAAGCCGCCAGGGCGGTCATGATCACCACGTTGGCGCCGAAGAACCAGCGCTGCGTCGCCGAATTGCCTTCTTTCGTTACCGCCATCGCCGAGACTCCATCACTTTCGTAGCCAGGAACAGGAAGAAGACGATTCCGGAAAGGAAGAAGATCACGCTCTTGGTGTCCACGATGCCCTTCGCGAAATCAGCGAAATGCCACAGGATGTTGACGTTGGCACAGACCTGCCGGAGCCAGAGCTTCCCGGCATACTCCGAGCCGTAGTCGACGACAAAGGTGAGGAACGTCAGGACGGCGATCGAAATCATCGCCGCCAGCAACTGGTGCCGCGTGCAACTGCTGGCGAAGATCCCGACGGCCAGGAACAACCCGCCCATGAGCAGCATACCCAAGTACCCAACCGCCACGACCGAGCCCACGGGGTCGGCGTAGACCTCCAGGATAATCAGGTGCAGCAGGGTCGTCGCCAGCAGCACCGCATAGAAAATGAACGCCCCGAGGAACTTCCCGATCACCACGGAGGCGTCGGAAACCGGGGCGGTCATCAGCGTCTCGATCGTGCCGCTGGCGTAGTCGTCGGCGATCGACCTCATCGTCAGCAGCGGCAAGGCGAACACCAGAACGCCCGCCATCCGCTCGAAGAGCGTCCGCAACGACGCCTCGCTGCCGGCCATCAGCGTCTCGCCCAGAAACGCCCAGCCGGTCAGCAGCAAAAACACGAACCCGACCACGTAAGCGATCGGCGAGAAGAAAAAGGCGGCCAACTCCCGCTGCGTGATGGCCGCGATCGCCGTCGTCGCCCCCCCGCCGCGGGCCTGAGGCCCGCTCCCCGACAAAACCTG
>JAPKGY010000654.1 GCA_026647385.1 Phycisphaerae bacterium
AGTGCGACGGTTCATGAGTTTACCCTCGACAACCGGTGTTCATCGATCGGAGCCCGTCCCGGCCCGCTTCATGGCATGGGCATCTCTCCACCGGTGAGTGGCCGCGGCGACTTGCCAAGGTATCCACAGGCGGGATGGCCATGCCACACCGACGGACCAAGATTGTCGGCGCGAGCACATAATACCCCAAGTCGCCTCGGTTGTCGGGGGGTCACTCCGGAGGGGTCGCGGGCTGGGTTTGCGGGGCGGCGACGGCGTTGATGATCGGCTCGTAGTGCGCGCAGTCCTCGGGGTTGTGATTGATGAGCCTGCCGTCGCGAAACTGGAGGATGGCGGACCCGCCGTCCATCGGATAATCCAGTAGCGTGTCGGTCTCGCGATAGCCGTCGGGGTAGCGGTCGGGCGTCTTCTGGGCGAACTTCTCGATCGCGCGACGGGCGCGACTCTCCGCCGGCTCTCCCGGCCCGAGCAGGCCCTGGACCTTCTCGATCGAGTCGCCGGGCTTGACCTGCTTGTAGAGCACCTCGTAGAGCGATTTGCCGTCGTGGTGCTTGCGGTAATGCTGGTCCGGCGATTCGGAGCATCCGCCGGCTGGCAACGCAAACGACACGAACCCCAGGAGGGCCGCGAAGCCCCTCCGAATACGTCGGTACGTCATGGCAACCTCCATCTCCCATTGCGCCTGCCCGGGCGGATCTTACACCTCAAGCGGACCGATCGCACCCCCCGGAACGCCGCAACCCCAAAGAGCCGCGGGTCGCCACGGCGACTCGCCTGCGGCGAGCTTCAGCGCTCGTTGATATCCGATCGGTCAGCCGGAGGCACAATCTATGCAGAACCATCAGGTGGACAGCCCTGCAACCCCTCGGCAGCCCTCGAGGCAACCAGGAGCGATTTGCGCCTGATCCTCCTGACGCCAAGAAGCCAGATCACACCGGCTACACCCGCCGCCACGCATACGAGCCACACCGGCCGCTGATCGGGGACCCAGGCGGACAGATCGATCGCACGGCCGGCGAACTCGAACGGAGCGTTCGGAGGGGGCGAGAAATCATTCCTCAGCATACGATCCATATATGCGACCACGTACCTCGCCTCCCGGCGCACCTGGTCCGAATGGATCGGAATGCCTTTGTGAGACATCCATCGAACCAAAGCCTCGGCGTCAATCGGCTCGGTGGAAAGCTTGCTCGCCGAGGAGTCGAGCGCCGCGTATCGCCGGGTCTTCGCGTCAACTGTCAAACAGGATCCGAAACCCTCCTCGTCGTGCCGGAGTACCACGTTCAGGTACCCGGTAGACATCGTGCGGGGCACGGGAACGTACGCGGTAAAAAACCATCCCGAACGGATGAGTTGTAGGTCAACCTGTCGGTAGGTTCGGGACGCGGGCCCCAAGGCTCCGCACAACACCGAAGCCATTCTGTAACCGGGTAGCAGCCATGGAGAACCTGCGGATACGAGGATGAACAATGACACGACAATGAGAAGCTTTCTCCGAAGATAGGCCTTCCCGCGTCGCGGCTGCGTGATGATTTCCTCAGGCTCGAGCTTCTTCCCGCACTCCGGGCAGCGGACCTCGGGGAGCTGATGGCCGGCGAGCGAGTAGCCGCAGTTGGCGCACAATGGGCCGGGGGCCGTGCCGCGTAGTACAGCCGGTCGATGGTAATATGCGACGCCGGACGCTACGAGGATTAGCAGACAGAACAGGGCGATCTGCAAAACCGAAGGCGTCATGTCTCCATGATACAGCCGTTACAGGCCGTGTGCACGGGCGGTTTGCACTGCAACTCAAAGAGAACCGTTAACACCCGGGCGGATCAGCCGCTCCTCCGGTTTGATCGCGGAGGAGGCTATGGCCATGAGGACCGGCCAGCGACGCCTCGATCAGCGCGCGGCTGCGGATTCGCTGGGCGACAATGAACCACAGGACTGCAAAGACGGCGAGGAGGCACCATGCCATCCACTCCGGCCAACGAACCGAACCCCAGCCGCCCAGGTGAGTGAGACCGCTGTGTTCGAGGAATCCGACCGGCGGCACGTATTCCGACTCGCTCCGGGCTGCCCTGTAATACGACCACGTCACCTCTGCCCGCTGTTTGACGATATCGGAGTCCGTGTCCATGCCGGCGGCCTTCATTTGGTCGAGCAGATCCGCCAGCGTCAGCGGCCGCGGGACGACAACATCCACTCGACGTGTCTCGTGGTAGGCCCCGCAAGAAAACTGGCGATCGGCTGGGTCCACCCCGATAACCTGATAAGCGCCCGGACCCACAATCCTGAATCGTATCGTGGTCCACTTCCTCGAAAACGGAATGGGAGGGCCAAATGGAAGTGACCAACGGGCCTGGTTCAACTCGAGCTGCACCAGAAAGTGTGCATTCCCGGACTGCGACCGAGTCGCCGAAACAGGCTCGTGGCAACGGACAAGCCTTCGGTACCGCTGCACCCCCGGCACATAGAGCGGCGAGGTGAGCACAATCACAAGAAACACGAGATTCCATCGTCGCAGCCGGCCCTTGAGATCGCTGCGCCAAATGTCCTTGCCAACGATGATGTCGCGGGGTGAAAGCTCCGAACCGCATTCCGGGCAGCGGACGGCGGGCATCGTGTGCCCGCGGAGGGAGTAGCCGCAACGGGCGCACGACGGGTCGGGCATGTCGCCGCGGAAAGCGGCCGGCCGACGCCTGACGGCGACGCTGAGAACCGCCACGATGGCCATCAGCGGGAGGAGAAACGCAAGCACCGCCAGTGGCCCCAGCCGCACGTCCCCCTCGTCATCCAGTCGCGTCGGCAGAAAAACGGCACCGACAACAGCCAGGACGAGCAGGATGAACCAGACGATCCGGCGGGACAAACGCGTCATGCCTCCATGATAAAGCCGGCCAAGGCGGACTGCACGTTACCCGGGCCCGAGCGGTCGCGTCCGCGTCCGGCTCTGATGCAGAAACGCACCCGGCGGCCTGGGGCCGACGGGTGCGCTGGT
>JAPKGY010000655.1 GCA_026647385.1 Phycisphaerae bacterium
GCAGGCGTTAGAGCAGGACAGGGCGCTGGCGAACAATACGCACTACTTTAGATCGAGCGTGGGCCGCAAGCGATGGAAGTTAGAGTCGACCGGCAAAGTGGGCGTATGGTCGGGCGATTGATCTCGGTGTAGTGGGCCATGACGATCTTGTCGGAGTTCATGACGAGCCGAACGGGGTTGAGCTTGCCCTCCAGATCACCGCTCCAGTGGTCGAAGCGGCAGCCGTTGGGCGGGTCGGGCGCCCAGACCTCGACCTCCAGGCCCAGCGGGTACACCACGGCTCCGGGGATTCCGGTCGGCACGGGTCGATTGGTCGTTATCCGCAACGTCACCTGCCAGCCGCAGCCAGCCAATTCCGGCTTGCCGCAGCCGCACTCGCCGGGGTCGACCTTCCGCGAATCCCGCGGACAGCCGTCGGCCTCATCGCGGACGCCATCGCCGTCGGTATCGGTCTGCATGGCGCAGCAGCCCCGCGAATCGACCTCGTGTCCCTCGGGCGTACCCGGGCACTTGTCGTGCAGGTCGTCCACGCCGTCGTTGTCGGCGTCCATGATCGGCTCGCAGCCGGTGTCGTCCACGACATCACCGAGCGGGGTATCCGGGCATTGGTCGAGATCGTCGGTGATCGTGTCACCGTCCGTATCCCGTTGGGAGGCGGCACAGCCCTGGCTGTTGACCTCCTCGTCGGCGGGTGTGGCCGGGCACTGGTCCTGCCCGTCGGAGACGCCGTCCGCGTCGGCATCGCCTCCGCCGGCGGCCGATCCCCAGAACATCGTGTCCACGGAGGCCACGAGCGACCCGTTGCCGGCCTTGTCCACGGCCCGGGCGGCGATCGTGTTCTTTCCGGGCACGAGATCAATCCAGAGGTACCAGGATGCGGTGCCGATTGCCTGCCGCCACTGCCCGCTGTTGACGCACACCTCGACCACGTCGACCCCGCTGGGCGGCGCGCCGAAGTCGGCGGCCGTTCCGCTGACTCGGATGGGCGAATAGGAATATCCGTTGGCCGGCATCGGTTCCAGGATGGTCACGGTGGGTGCCGCCGTATCGCTGCCCGACGCCGGCGACTGGGCCAATAATGCCGCCGGGCCCAACACGGCGACAGCCAGGAGGGAAGAGATTGCCAGGCCCCGCCGAGATGATGCGGTCATTTCGTGCAACATCGCCAATCCTTTCACGCAACTACCGGGCGCGCACAGAACCGACCCAGCCACTACGGAGATCAAGGCGGTGGCAATCAGCGTCATGACGGGCCGCGGCTGCCCGTTACCTCGGTTGGCTTGTCGGAGTGGCCCGCATGGTCGGGTGCGGTTATGCGGCTATTCGGGCGCAGGACCGGCCGATTACAGGCCCTCCACGAGGGCCCCGTCCCTGTTTGCCAACCACAGGTACACCCCTCTAACCCCCGTCTACCAGTAAGTCGCGCGAGCGGTGCGAATTGTTACACGGATTTACGAAAAGTTTGGGGGCACACCGTAACGAACCGCCCGTACGATAGCGTGAGGCCCGGTACCGGAATCAATTTGAGCGAATTACCTCACGGCGCCGGGGCACCGGAAAGGCTGCCCGACGACGACGGGACCACAGGCGGCGGGATTTGTTCGCCGCCGGAGGCGAGCGATCGCGACTCGCGAGCGGCGGGGGCATCCGTGGACAAGAAGCATGGACCGGTGTGTTTGGGCGGCTAACTGGTGAGCCCGTGGCCGCCGCGGTTGGGACACGCGCTAATACGACCGCGCCACTCCGCGCCGCGATCCGCGTTTTCAGCGTCGAAAACGAAGGCGTCTGCAGGCGCGGCGAACGGAAGATCAAGGAGTTGTGAACGATCCAGTGCTGTCATACCAACCAGTTAGCTCGCCATGGCGACTCGCCGTGGCGACCGAGGCCATCCCCCACCGAAACCGTCACGGGCCTTCCGTTGGTGCTGAAACCGCCGGCGGCTTGACGGTAGGACTGAAATCCGCCTAGGGTAGTCAGGCTCAACCCGCCCTTCGGCTGGGGGTGGCGACGGGGCGGGCCGTCGGGTTGGCTGCCCGTGGACTTGTTTTTTGCTATCGATGGGAGGACCAAGATGCGTCTGACGGCCAAGAGAATGTCGGTATTCGTGGGTTTCGGCGGGGTGCTGATCGCAACGGGCTGTGCCCCCCAGGCGGATTCGGGCACCCGGAAGCTTTCGCTCTGCGCCTATCGGGACAAGATGAAGGCGGGGTGGATCGGGCAATGCGTTGGAGTGGGTTGGGGCGGGCCGACGGAGTTCAAGTGGTGCGGCCAGATCATCCCGGCGGACAAGATGCCGCCGTGGAAGCCCCAAAAGGTCAACCAGTTCAAGCAGGACGACATCTACGTGGAGATGACCTTCCTGCGTACGCTGGAACAATACGGGCTGGACGTCTCGATCCGCCAGGCGGGGATCGACTTCGCCAACAGCGAGTACAAGCTGTGGCATGCGAACATGGCGGGTCGCGAACGGCTTCGCGAGGGGATCGCCCCGCCGGATTCGGGCCACCCGCGATTCAACAAACACGCGGATGACATCGACTATCAGATCGAGGCGGACTATGCGGGCCTGATTTCGCCGGGTCTGCCGAACATGGCGATCGCGCTGGGCGAGAAGTTCGGACGGCTCATGAATTACGGCGACGGTCTGTACGGCGGGCAGTTCGTGGCCGGCATGTACGCCGAGGCGTTCTTCGAGAATGACCCGGTCCGGATCGTCAAAGCCGGGTTGAAGTGCATCCCGGCCGGGAGCCAGTACGCCGAGTGCATCCGCGACGTTCTGGCCTGGCACGGGCGGAACCCGAACACCTGGGAGAAGACGTGGGAACTGATCAACGAGAAGTACCACAAGAACAAGGCGTATCGAAAGGGTTCGTGCAAGGGTGACGACAACCCCGAATTCAACATCGACGCGAAGATCAACGGCGCGTACATCGTGATGGGCCTGCTCTACGGGCAAGGCAACATCGAGAAGACCATTGAGATC
>JAPKGY010000656.1 GCA_026647385.1 Phycisphaerae bacterium
CGGAGATCCGTCCTGGTCGCCGGGGCGACGACCGTGGCGGGCGGAGGTGTCCCGGCGTATTACGCTCGGGCGGACGAAGCGGGAAGCGCGGGGCCAAAGTCGCGAAGCGAACGTTTCCGTGTTCGGAGGCGGTAGATGCCGCCGCGACGCAGGCCTGGCCCGTCGCTTCCGGCCTCGCCGAGGCTACGCCGGGACAAGTCCGCGGGCTCTGAAAGACAGCCGGCCTCAACTGTCACAGACCCCATGCAGGCGGGCGGGGCGCGTTGTTTGACGGGTGTGTCGGCCATCCACTATAATGCAGCGTCTAAGCCCTCCATCCCCCCGGTCGATGGGGACCCTGGGCCGTTTGCAGGAGACGTAGCGTAATGCCTCATAACCTGTCAGTGCTGGCGTTCTTTAACATGCCCGGGGGATGGGAGTGGATCATCATCGGTCTGTTCGGGCTGCTCCTCTTCGGTAAGCGCCTGCCGGATGTCGGTAAATCGCTGGGCCGCAGTATCGTCGAGTTCAAGAAGGGCCTCAAGGGCGTCGAGGAGGATATCAACACCGCCGTCGAGTCCGACAACAAGGACATGCTGCCCCCGCCCAATTCGTCCGAGTCCGCCGAGAGCAAGGAAACACAGCCCGCCCAGAAGGGCTGACCCCCGCCCGCCAAGGCGTCGCAGGGAATGCAGGGTCCTCGTATGGCGGGATCACGGACACGATTCCTGAAGACCGTTCGACACGAGCAGCCGGACCGGGTGCCGTTGGATCTGTGGGCGCGCCCGGAGATCATTCGCCAACTGAAAGCCCGCCTGGGTACCGACGATATCGAAACCGCCCTGGGCGTGGACTTCGCGAAGGTCGAGCTCGCCGAAAGGGTGCCCGACTTCGAGCGTAAGGCCGAGGAGCCCCGCGGCGGCGACTGGCCGGGGTCGTCTCGCCGGTACATCTGGCACGACGAACGCACGTTCGAGGATGCCTGGGGTGTTGTGCAGAGGGTCGGCGAGGACGGCAAACTCGTGCAGTGGGTCAGCGGCCCATTCGTCGACGGCGGCGAGGTCAATGCCTACGCATGGCCGAGCGAAGCGAGCCTGGTTGATCCCGCCGGGCTCGCCCTTCGCGTCGATGAACTCAAGGCCCGCGATCGCGTGGTCTGCGCCGAAGTCACCATGCCGTTCAAGCGGGCGTGGCACATGCGCGGGCTCGAGAATCTGCTTTGTGACATGATCGTCGATCGGGATTTCGTCGACGCGCTCTACGACCGGATCTACGCGTTCGAGACTGCTCGCGCGGAGCGGTGCGCCCGGGCGGGCGTCGATTGCGTCATGGTGGTGGGCGACATCGCCATGGAGGATCGGCTGCTGTTCAGACCGGAGCTGTTCAGAAGTCTCGACGTGCCGAGGCTGCGAGAACTGATTCGACGCGCTCGCGGCGCCAAGCCGGACGTGATGATGTTCTATCATTCCGACGGGGACGTGTCCGCGGCCATGGACGACCTGATCGAGGTCGGATTTGACATCATCAACCCCATCCAGCCCGAGTGCATGGACCCCGAGGAGGTCAAGCGGCGGTGGGGGGACCGCATCACCCTGTGGGGTACGATCAGCGTGCGCACGACGCTGCCCACCGGTTCGCCTGCTTCCGTGCGGGCGGCCGTGCAGGATCGCATCCGTCGATGTGGCCGCGACGGGGGCCTGGTGATCGCCCCAGCCAACGTGATCATGTACGATACCCCGATCGACAACGTACTCGCCATGTTCGAAGCAGCCAGAGAGTTCGAGGGGTAGGGATTCCCATCAGGACAGGCCTGTAGTGGCTCGTCTGGCTCGCCCCACGGCGGGGCCAAGCGCCTGGCTTTGCGGCCCGCACGCATGGCGATACCATGACGGGGTGTCGGTGTTTTCGATGGCACCCGTTTTCGGGGGGCGTAGGCGTGGTATCGCAGAGGGCGAAGGTTCATTCCAGCCAGACGGTCTCCGCGGAGAAACGGCCCTGCGTCGCCGGGCTTGCCCTCGCGATGGCCCTGGTGCTGGCTGCGTTTGCCGCCCATTGGCCTGCTCTCCATGCCGGCTTCACCTGGGACGACGATTCACGTGTGTACCGGAACCCGCTGCTGCGGTCGCTGGACGGTCTGTGGGAATGCTGGACCTCCACCACGTTAATGGACTACTGGCCTTTGACCCGTACCACGTACTGGATCGAATGGCAGCTCTGGGGCGACAATCCCAAACCCTATCACATTGCCAATGTCCTCCTGCACGCACTGGCGGGAGTGACTCTTTGGCGGGTCTTGAAACGCCTGGATATCGGCGGGCTCGGGGCCTTTCTGGCTGCGCTGCTGTTTGTCGTTCACCCCATCACCGTCGAGTCCGTGGCGTGGATCTCGGAGCGCAAGAACGTTCTGTCGATGGCG
The DNA here is from genome assembly GCA_026647385.1 of Phycisphaerae bacterium. Classification (GTDB taxonomy): domain Bacteria; phylum Planctomycetota; class Phycisphaerae; order UBA1845; family PWPN01; genus JAPKGY01. The sequence continues at coordinate 2,396 of JAPKGY010000656.1, forward strand.
TTCTACCTGGTTTCGATCCTGGCGTATCTGCGATTTGAGGACGGGCGCGCGTGGCGATGGTACGTGTTATCGCTGATGGCCGCGCTTGCGGCGTTGCTCTCCAAATCCGCGGTCGTCGGTTTGCCGCTCGTTCTGCTGATCTGCGCGTGGTGGCGGCGGGGTCGCATCAGCCGTGCCGACCTGTTGCGGTCCGTTCCGTTTTTTGTCATGTCGCTGGGGCTCGGGCTGCTCGAGCTGTGGTTCGAGCACCACAATGCAATCGCCGGCGGGGACGTTCGCCCCGAGGGCCTGGCTTCGCGGATCGCCTCGGTGGGGTGGGTAGTCTGGTTTTACCTCTACAAGCTCCTGGTGCCGGTTAATCTGGCGATGGTTTACCCGCGCTGGGAGATTGACGGTAATCGGGTCGTGTCGTTCGTTCCGCTGGCGGCGTTGCTCGCCTGTTTCGCGATTCTTGTCTATTACCGCAAGGGCTGGGGCCGGGGCCCGTTGGCGGCGCTGGGATCGTTCGTCGTGATTCTGGCCCCGGTTCTGGGCCTGCTGGACATGTCGTATGCGCGGTATTCGCTGGTGGCCGATCAC
>JAPKGY010000657.1 GCA_026647385.1 Phycisphaerae bacterium
TGCAGTTGGAGGAGGCTGAGCCGGCCGAAATCGTGTCCGGATCCACCGCCGGCGCGTTTGGCCGGTAGGCGACCGGCCGACGGACGGGGGGGATGCGAATCCAAACGTGGGTCCCCGGGTGGGAATGTCGAATGACCAATGACCAATGACGAAAGAAGGGCGAAGAACGAATGCTTAATGACGATCCCGGGGCATTCGTCGCATAACCTCCCTTCCACCGTGCGTTGTCTCCTGACTCCCGGCCTCTGTCTCCTTCTCCCCAAAACGGGCCCTCAAAGCTCGCCACCGGTGCGGTCTCACCCCCGCGGATACCCGCACTGGGCACCCGGCTCTGCGCCTTTGTCCCTCTGGGCCTCCGGGCCTTCGCCTCACCACCAATAATGCACCTTGTACTGAATCACCACCTCGCCGTCTTTTTCGATCGTGATCGGGAAATGAATCGTCCGCGAGTCGGCCTTCTCCCACTCGTGGGTGGCTTCCACGATCTTCCAGTTCAGGCAGCGGTAGAGATTCTCCTTGACGATGACCTTCACCGGCTCGCTCTTGTGATTGCGGACCTTGATCTCGAGGGTCTCATCCATGGTGTCGCGGTGGGTGTCGACGGCGAAATCCGTCTGCTTGCGTTCGCCGACGACGTCGAACGCGGTCCCGAGCTTGATGAGCACCTGTTCGTCCTTGGGCGTGTGGTCAATCGCGTCCTCGCCGATGAACTCGAGGGTCTGATCGGCTGGGTCGAGCTTGCTCACCCGGATCCTGCCGGCGGGCAGCGGCATGCCCATGCCGGCCTTTTCCTCGTTCTTGAACTTCAGGTAGATATCCACCTTCTTGTTGCATTCCGTGCCGATGTTGCGATCGGTCATGGGGCTGGCGAAGAACGTGCGGAACCCTTCCTGCAGGCCGTAGTAGACCATCACTTTCTCGCAAGGTACGCCGTGGGCGGCGGGGAAGAGTTCGATTTGCTTCGTGGAATTGTCCGGTAGCGTGGTCGCCCGGCCCAGCGTGTACAGGTGGTACTCGAAGAACGCCTTTTCCTCGAAGCCGCCCATGCCTGCTTCTTTTGCGTCCATGGCGAGAGCCGTGGGCATTCCCCGCCGCATATAGGCGGGTTTGGGCGCCCGATGCACTTCGCCGGCGACGAGCTTGAGTTTGGCATCCGGGTACGATGCGCCCGACCGATTGATAATGCTCACCCACGCGCCGACGTCGAGCAGTCCGCTGTTGGCGTCCCTGCCCTCGGTGAAGGTCAGGTTGTAGTCGGTCCACCAGGTCATCGATCCGGTCTGGTACGTCACCCGCGCGCGGTGGGTGCCCGCCTTTTCGGTCGCCACGTCCCAGACGAGCGTAGGCCGGGTGATCAGTCCACCGGGCAATTCCGGAAACTTCGCGTTGCTGTATTGGCCGATGACCTGCACCCCGCCCTTGTCGTCCTTGAGGATGATCCCGCCGGACGTGCTCAGCAGCGTCCCGGTGAACGTCTGGATGGTGTCGCCGGCCACCTGCTCGATCGTCACCACCTGATCGATGTACCGCTCCATCAGCTTGTCCCGGCTGACCAGATCGAACTGGTAGTTCTGTTCGAGGACGCGCGCGTTGGCGTCCGTCAGGGACGCGAACGACACGGTCGTCGGATCGATTTCAGCCGCGACATCCGTGAACCGGATGGTCGACCGACCTTGCTGCAATTCGACCTCGCGCTCCTGTTTGACGAAGGCGTATCCGGGCAGGTCGCTGCGTTCACGAGGGCCATAGGGTGTCGGCTTGTACAGTTCCGGCGGGATTGCCCCCGGCTCAGCCGAACTGTAGATCGTCAATGCGGTCGTTGGACCCTGCTCGGCGGCGGTCGCACCCGCGATCCCGATACCCAGAACCGCCGCAACGCAAAGAGCCCGACTGAAGAACGTCCCGTTTGTCATCTCGATCATGGCCTTTTCTCCCGACTTCTGACTTCCGACTCCTGACTCCTGATTCCGTCTGTCTCCTGGCTCCTTTCCCTCCCCCCCTTGGACACTCAAACGCCGCCTGGGTTCCCACTTTTGTGGAAAACCGGTGGGTGTTTCCGGCTCCGCCTGGTCCTGCGTTTCGTCGCCTTGCAGGACCGCGGGTCGTGTTTTCCATGTAGGCAGGAGCGGCGGGTCCGCTCCGCCCCCAACTGCTCAAGGGGAGCATATGCCAACCGTCCGGAAATGCCCAAATCGGTTCCGGTTGCCGTGGAAACGTTCGTTGGGGCCGTCCCGGGCCAAGCCGGCGGCCAAAGACAAGGCCGGTGAAGCCCCCCGGGAGGCCCGGCCGGCCGCCGGCCAAGCGTCGGCAGCGAAGGCTGGTGCCGCCGCCGATCCAACCGCCCTGGCCGATCTCGTAACCCAAATCGGTTCGCGGGCGTCCACATGGCTGACTCGGTCGGCCGTCTATCAACGGGTCCCGCTGGAAATCCGCAACAAGCTCGACGAAGCCATCCTGCTGCGGCCGGCGGGTTGCCAGAGCGTGGCGTCCATCGCCGCCAGATTTCAGCTCAAGGAACGCTACGGGGTATCGACGCGGGTACTGGCTGCCTACGCCGGCCGCCTCGAACGGTTCATCAGGCCGGCCATGACGTCCCAGGTGATGGCCGGCGTGCTGGGCTGCCTGCCCGAGCGATACCGGCGCCAACTCGTGGAGGGCAGCCAGGTGCTGCTCGTCAGTCGAGTCATCCAGGCCCTCTCGGATGACGAGTCAGCCGCGGCGCTGTCGGTCGCGGAACTCGCGAAACTGGCCTACGTGCTCGCGTCGTTCGTTGGCCGCGCGCGAGCCCAGCCGCGAGGCGGAGCCGGCACGGCCGAGCAATGCGAGGCGGAGCCGGACTCCTCGCCGCGCTAATATTTATAGGGAGATAAAGCGCAATTGCGATAGTCGTAGTGGAATATACAACCCTGATCTTGCCCAAAGAAAGGCAGATAAACGCAAGGTTGAAAA
>JAPKGY010000658.1 GCA_026647385.1 Phycisphaerae bacterium
GCAGATGTCCGCCATATCGCCGCCGAAATCGTCGCGTACGGTAAGCCAGTCGCCCATGGCTGACTGGTAACCGTCATCGATTTGGAAGTACCGCAAGCCGGTGATTCGCCTGGGGATGGCGTCCATATTGGCTTCGAGCCCGCCGTCTGGGTCGCTCCGTTCATCGCGGAAAAAAACTCGCGCATCTTCCGCGAGCATCCGGATTGGTTCGTTCGGGATGATGCCGGCGAGCCGCTGCGATCGGACCGCGTGGGCTTTGGAGGATGGCGCAACGGGCCCTGGTACGTCCTCGACGGGACACACCCGGCCGTCGCCGGGCATCTCGAAACCCTGTTCCGCACGATGCACCGCGAGTGGGGCTGCACCTATTTCAAGCTCGACGCCAACTACTGGGGTGCGATCCACGGTGGACGTCACCACGATCCCGACGCGACTCGGATCGAAGCCTACCGTCGGGGGATGCAGGCCATCCTCCGCGGTGCCGAGAACTCCTTCATCCTCGGCTGTAATCACCCGATCTGGCCTTCGCTCGGGCTGATCCACGGCGGGCGTTGCTCCGACGACATCGGCACCGACTGGCGGCGCATCCGCAAGACCGCCATTGAGAGTTTCAATCGCGGCTGGCAGCACGGGCGACTGTGGCTCAACGATCCGGACACGGTCATGCTGGCCGGCAAGCAGCCGGAGAACGAACGGCTGTGTCGGGCCGCGGCCGTCATCGCCACCGGCGGGCTCGTCCTCTCCGGAGACGATCTTTCCGCCCTGCCGGACGATCGCCTCGCGATTCTTCGCAAACTGCTTCCGCCGTCCGGCGTGCCGGCCCGGTTCCAGGACGCTACCTTCAGCGTTGGAACGATCGAACGGCCCGGGGGCCGATCCCTCGTTCTCTTCAACTGGTCCGGCGAAGCCGTGGAGCGAACCGTCAGGCTGCCGAGCCGTTGCCGTGTGACCGATTTCTGGACCGGCGAGGACCTTGGCATCCGCGAGGGAGCCCTCAGCCTCCCGCTCCCACCGCGGTCGAGTCGGCTGCTTGTGTGCTCGCCCGCAAGCGAGCGACCATAGCATCTTGGGTAGAACCGAATGCGACGGCGTTGAGACCTGGGGGGTTGCCGGCCTGGCCGACCGCGCCCGGGACGCCGGACCCCCGTTGACCCGCGATGTTGGTTCGGCCTTGCGCGGGTTGCGGACCACCGATGCCCGCAGCGCGCGCTAAAAGTATCCCGATGCCTTTGACCGGGTTCGCAAGGCCCCTAGAATCCAGCACTCATGAGCCAGGCACGGCATTACAAGTATTACGATCTGGTGATGGCTGCCTTTGTGGCGGTCCTGCTGTGTTCCAATCTGATCGGTGTCGGCAAGGTATGCGCGGTCCTCGGCGTCTCGTTCGGTGCCGGGAACCTCTTTTTTCCCATCAGTTATGTTTTCGGGGACGTGCTGACCGAGGTTTACGGGTATGCCCGGGCCCGCAAGGTGATCTGGGCGGGCTTCGCGGCGCTCGCCTTCGCAGCCGTCATGGGGCTGGTCGTCATTCACATGCCGTCGGACCCGCGCGTGCCGTTGAACGAGCGGTTGCAGCCCGCCTTGGAACTGGTGTTCGGCTACACCTGGCGCGTTGTGATTGCCTCGATGCTCGCGTACTGGGCGGGTGACTTTGCCAACTCCTACGTGCTTTCCAAGATGAAACTCCTCACCAAGGGGCGATTCCTCTGGACACGCACGATCGGTTCCACAATCGTCGGGCAGGGGATCGACAGTCTGATCTTCTATCCGATCGCGTTTTGGGGAATCTGGCCCAACGATGCGATCGTACGCGTGGTGGTGTTCAACTGGCTGTTCAAGGTGGCGGTCGAAGTCGTTCTGACTCCGATCACCTACGCCGTCGTCTATGCACTCAAGCGGGCCGAGAAGGAGGACTACTACGACTGGGAAACCAACTTCACACCTTTCTCTCTGCGAGATTGATCCATCAGGGGTGCATGACGGTTTGGGCGACGGGGCATCGGCTGGCGCGTTTCACGCTTCGGTGTGGCGGTAAAGAGCCGCGGGCTTCCCTTGACACGCGACGCGGGCATACGCCCGCAGGGAGCCGCTTTGCGGCCAGTCGCCTGTCAAGGGCTTCAGGTGGCCGCGGCGACTCGCCGGGGCGACCCGCGTGGCCGATCGACCCACGATTGACCACTCCAGCTTACCGTGAAATGCCGTAACAAGTGTGCTCGCCGCCCGGCAGCACGCCCCGCGAGTACGCCCCCGTGGCACCCCGCGAACTCCTATTCCCGCGTCGAGTCAGGTTCACGGTGTTGCGTGGCGCCCCGCACTCGGCTAGGGCTTTTCTTGTTTGCGTTTCCTGGTACGATCTCCCGATATCGCGGCGCATTCCCGTGTTCCGCGAACGAGGAGCGCCACATGACCGGAAAACAGCGGGTCATCGAGGTCATGTCGGGCAGGCCGGCGGATCGAACGCCGGTCATGCCGATCATCCACAACGCGCTGGCGAAATACGCCGGCCAAAGCCTGGGCAGCTATTTCACCGACGCGCGCACGATGGCGGATGTGATCGTCGGCGGCTGCGAGCGGTTCGGTTTCGACGGCGTCCAGTTGACGCTCGGCGTCACCGGAGAGGCCCAGGCCCTTGGCGCCCGCGTGGATCAGCCGGCGGAAGGGGCCCCGCTGCTCCGCGAACACATCCTGGCGGATATGAGCCGGCTCGACAGCCTGCGCGGGATCGACCCGAACGCGGCAGGCCGGCTGCCGCTTTATCACGAAGCGGTGGCCGACGTCTGCCGGCGCATCGGCGGGCAAACCTTCGTGCTCACCACGCTTCGTGGTCCGCTCAACATCGCGTCGCAGCTCCGCGGCGTCGAGGACCAGGGAATTGGAAACGTACACGATGGAGACCAGGCGGGTGCGCTCGTTCAACAATTTTTCATAAGCTTCGAAGATCAACT
>JAPKGY010000659.1 GCA_026647385.1 Phycisphaerae bacterium
ATCGCCGTTGCGATTGCGCTCGCCCACCACCATGCCGCCGTACACTTCGGTGCCCACGTTCACGAAAAACTCGCCGCGATCAGCCAGGCCGAGCAGCGCGTAGGCGGTGACCCGGCCGGCGCGATCGGCACGAGCGGCTTCGCCCCGACCTGGATCGGAGTCCTCGATCTCGACCGCAACGGGCATCCGGATGTCTTCGGCACCGACTTGAGTACCGACGCTGTTTTCGTCTACCTCAACCAGGGCGGGGGCGATTTCGCTTTGCCGCAAGAGTACCCCGCCGGAGACGGCCCGTGGGGGCTGGCGGCCGGCGATCTGACCGGAGACGGCGCGCCCGATCTGGCCGTCGCCAATGCCTTGGCCGACTACGTCTCCGTCCTGGTGAATCGCGGCGACGGCACATTGGGCGAAAACCGGATCGTCTCCGAGGCGGCCTTCCCCCTCGCCATCGCGGCCGCCGATCTGAACGGCGACCAGCGGCTCGATCTGGCCTTCGGCAACACCGGCACCGTGACCCTGCCGGGCGGCGTATGGGTCATGCTCAATGAGGGCGCGGGCAGCTTTGCCCCGGCGGTTCGGTATGCCGAGCGGGCGCTGGTTAACGGGTTGGTCGCAACCGATGTCAATAGCGACAGCCATCTCGATCTGATCCTGGCGGACAGCTTTGCGGACTTGCTCGCTTCGGGGGCCGCCGTGGTTCTGTTGAACGACGGCGCGGGCGGCTTCAATACCCCCCGGTTCTACATGGCCGGCGATCGGAGCGGCGCCGTGGCGGCGGGGGACCTCAACGGCGACGGAGCACAGGACCTGGTCGTCGTCAACGCCGGCACCGACGACATCTCCGTTTTGTTCGGGCGCGGTGACGGCTCGTTCGAGCCCGAGCAACCTTACCGCGTCGGGGCATCGCCGGCGGCGGTCGCGCTGGCGGATCTCAACGGCGATGGTTGGCTGGACATCATCGTGGCCAACGAGGGGGCCGACTCGATCTCGGTATTGTTTAACCAGGGAAGCGGCGCGTTCGGACCCGCGGGCTCGTGACAGCGGCAGGAGATCAGGCATGAAGGATGGCCATCACCGCAACTTCTGCGCTTGGGTGCTGCTTGTAGCGGCCGCATGCCTGGCCCTCGGGCAGAACTGTGCCGGCCCGCCTCCGTCCAACGTGCCGGTGGCGACGGCCTGCGGCCTGCACGCCGCCCATTGCGTCGAGGTCGCCGGCAAGAGCCCGATCGCCCTGGCCGGCGGCGACTTCAACGGCGACGGCCATTCCGACGTCGCCGCCGCCAACTTCGGTACCGACAACGTCGAACTGTTCTTCAACGATGGTGCCGGGGCCTTGCTCCCCGGCGGTCGCTACAAGGTCGGCGACAGTCCCGGGGCGATCGTCGCCGCCGACTTCAACGCGGATGGCCGACTCGATCTGGCCGCGAGCGACGGCCTCGGAATCGCGATCCTCATCAACGGCGGCGACGGCACTTTCGCTTCAGCCGTCCACGTCGTCCTCGATAAGTCCATCAATGCGTTCCCCGTGTCCATCACCGCGGCCGACCTCGACGGCGACGGCGACGTCGACCTGGCTGCCTCCGCCATCGGATGGACGATTGATTTCCAGACGTTCATCTCCGAAAACATCGACAACGTCGGGGTCCTGCTCAACGACGGCGCGGGCGCCTTCTCGCTGGCGGAGACGGTCCGGTTCGATCATCCGCACCCACGCCTGTGGGACATCACCGCGGGCGACGTGGACGGCGACGGCCGAACCGACATCGTCGTCGACCAGTCCACCGGACTCGTCAACTTCCTGCTCAACCGGGGCGGCGGATCGTTCGAGAATGCGTTCTCGATCACGTTGGGCGAGGAACACGATCTGAGCGACGTCAGGCTGGTGGATCTCGACGGCGACGGAAAGCTCGACCTTGTCGTGGCCGACAACGGCGATCCGCTCGACCTCGACGACGCCGGGGGAGGCGTAGCCATCTTTCGCAACCGCGGCGGCGGGCGGTTCGAGCAGATCGTGTTCGTCGTGGGCGGTGATACGCCCACCTCCATCGCGGTCGGCGACTACGACGCCGACGGTCGGCCTGACGTGGCCATTGCCCACAATCGGTCCGATGATGTCATGATCCTGTTCAACCAGGGCCCCAACACCTTCGCCGCCACCCAAAGGTTCCCGGTCGGCGACGGGCCGACCAGCGTCATGGCGGCCGACTTCAACGGCGATGGTCGCCTCGATCTGGCGGTCGCGCACATGATCTCGGGCGCCGTCGGCCTCCACTTCAACGACGGTACCGGGTGCTTTACGTGCAATCGGTGATGAGCTTGGCCTCTTGCGGTCCACGTGTAACGCGCCGACCGCTCGCGCGGAGCGCGCGATGGCGGGCAAAAGGGGGACTGGCTCCGCCTGTGCAGCGCCTCCGGCGACGGGAAGCCCTTTGCCTTGCAGCAATCTCTGCCCCCGCGGGCGTATCGCTTTGGGGCGGTGCCTGTCCCCATTTTGCTCTGCGGACGGCGAGTGACGCCCTTGCGGTCTGCAGCGATGAACGCGGGCCCTCCGGCGAAAGCCGGCCCGGGCCGAGGCTTGCGGAGGGGGGGCAGGCTTACTTGAGCTTCGCCTTGAGTACGCTCAGCAGCGTGCTCGGCGAGATCGGCTTCTGGAAAACGCCGCTGAGCCCCAGCGAGGGGTAGTCTGTGCTCATGTTGAGGTTGTCGCCCACCGAGCTGAGCATGTAGATCGGGGCCTTGCTGCCCAGGGCTTTCACCTCCCGGACGAAACTGGTCCCCGCGTCGACTTCCTCCATCATCAGGTCGACGATGATGAAGTCCGGGTTCGATTCCTTGAAGACCTTCAGACCCTCCTCGGCGCTCGTGGCTTCGACCATGCTGTATCCGTTCGACTCGAGGATCGTCCGCACGGCGCTCAGGAAATCCTGATCGTCATC
>JAPKGY010000066.1 GCA_026647385.1 Phycisphaerae bacterium
TACAAGCCACGCCACATCTTTGCCCTTAAGGTTATTCTCTTCAAGTATATCATAGGACACATCAGCCATCCCCGCTGCCGAGTGACGATTTCGTACTCCTGGCCAACTTGAGTACGTCCTGGGTGACGTTCGCCACCAGATCGATCCGCTGCCCCTCGGGATTCAGCAGCCCGTCAACGACCGTCAGGAGCACCATCAGATCGGCCCGCAGCAGGTTGGTCACCATGGCGGCGATCGTGTCGTTGTCGGCGAAACGGTCCATCTCATCGACGGCGATCGTGTCGTTCTCGTTGATGATCGCCAGCGCGCCCAGCCGATGCAAAGCTTCGATCGTGTTGCGGATGTTGACGTAGCGGATGCGCTGCTCGAAATCCGTGCGGGTGACGAGCACTTGCCCGGCATGTACGTTGTGCCTGGCCAGCGCTTTGCCGTACAGGCCCATCAGCGCGGGTTGGCCGATGGCGGCGCAGGCCTGCAGGACGGGCATCTCCTTCGGCCGGCACGCCAGGCCCGCGATTCCCATGCCGGCCCCGACGGCCCCGCTCGTGACGAGCGTGACCTGCAGGCCGCGCTGGTGCAGCATCGCGAGCTGGCGCGAGATTCGGCCGATGAGCGCCGTGTCGAGTTGACCGGCAGGGTCGGTCAACACATTCGTCCCGACCTTGACCACCAGGCGGCGGACGTTTGACATCAATTGCTTACGAATCGCTGTGCTGGGCACGGTGCAGAATCTCCGAAAGGGATTCGAGGGTACGTTGAACCGCGCCGCGGTTACGGACCACGATCTCCCGAGCGTTGGTCGCCAGAGTCCGGGCGACCTCGCGGTTCTTGAGAAGCTCGTCGATGGCGCGAGCGAGTTGGGTGGCTGCGTCGGGCGCTTCCACCTCGCTGTGGACGATTCGAATCGCCCGCCCGTCGACGAGTTGCTGCATGCTGTCGGCGAAGTTCTCCGTGTGCGGTCCCACGACGATCGGCTTGGCGAGGGCGGCCACCTCCATCATGTCCGAGCCGCCCATGGCGGCAATCGTACGCCCGACGAAGACGACGTTGGCCAGCGAATAGAACTTTCGCAACTCGCCCATGGTATCGCCGAGCATGACCCGGCCTTCGCTCGGCGTCAACTTCGTACCGTCGGGCGATTCGCTTCGGCGAACGCACGTGCAGCCCGCTCTCCGGATCGTGTCGGCCACCTCGTTGAATCGCTCCGGCTTACGCGGCACGATCACCACCTGCAACCCGGGATGTTCCGCACGCAGCAGGGACCGGGCCTTCAGAATCACCCGTTCCTCTCCCGGGCCGGTGCTGCCGCAGACCCACACCGGTCGGCTCAGGTCGATCCCCATGGCCGCGGCCAGATCGTGCCGGCCCGGAATGTTGTCGGACAGATCGGTCGTGTCCCATTTCATCGAGCCGGTGACCGCGATGCGGTCGGCCGGCACACCCACCCGCCGGAACCGCTCCGCGTACGTCTCGTCCTGGGCTCCAACCCATGCGATCGAGGCGAACATGCGCCGGGCCAACGGGCGAATCCAGGCGAACCGCCGGAGGCTTCGCTCGCTGAGTCGGCCGTTGACGATGGCAACGGGGATCCCCCGGCCGGCCGCCAGCGTGACGAACTGGTACCAGACTTCCAACTCCACCAGTACGATCAGCGTCGGCTTGATGCCGTCCAGTGCCCGTACGACAAACCGGCTGATGTCCAGCGGATACCGAATCACCGTCAGTTTCGGAAAGAGCTGCCGGGCCCGGTCGATGCCGGTGTCGGTGGTCGCGGAAACAACGATCTCGACGTCTGGGGACTTGGCCTGCCACGCCTCGATCAGCATGCGAACCGCGTTCACTTCGCCCAGCGAAACCGCGTGGACCCACACCCGTCCGGGGTGGGACGGCAAATCAGGCATGTTGCCCCTGCGCTGGCCCCAATCGCGGCGGTACTTGCCGGTGGTCAGCGCGCGGTACGCGATCACCGGTGTCAGAAACACCGCGACCAGGTGGTAAACGACGTCCACGAGCCAGCGCATGGCCTGTATGATAGTCGCCGTCGGGCTTGCGGGGAAGGTGGTCGTGTCACCGCGCCCCGGGGCGGGAGCGTTCCGCCTCACGCTCGATCGGCGAGCCACGTCCCCAGAGTTTTCGCCGACTCGAAATGATAAAACGCCTCTTCGGACGCGACCGCCCGCGCCAGCCAGCTTTCGCTTTCCAGCCCGTAGATCGTGGTGACGACCTTCCGCTTGGCCTGCACCACGCGGTCGGGCAGGGGGTAGCGAAGGTGAGCATCGGGTCGCGGACGAGGCAGATGCGAACGATGGCTGTCCTCGTGGGAGAAAAGCAGCAGGTGGCGTGCGCTCAATTCGCCCGATCGCCACAGGTCGGTGACTGCCTGCGAGGTCTCCTCACTGCGAAGGCTCTCGGTGTACTCCCCTTGGGGGCCGTGGGTGATCAGCACGTCGAAGTCCGTGGTCGGGAGGTGGGCGAGCAGGGTGCTCCGAACCTCCGCGGGGTCCAGGGGCTCGGGCTCGGGCGAGTCGTCGAGGTCGGCGGTACTCCCGACCGCGTCGTACCGGTCGAGTGCGTGCCAGAACCGGGAGGCCAGATCCGCGTTATCACCGCCGCTGAGGCTCAGGATGAACCAGTTCCATCGTGGAGAGGTCAGGATCAGCCCGCCCGCCCAGAGGGTTTCTTCGATGGGGCATGCGACGACGACCGCCGCCGACAGGGGTGGTGCGGAGGGCTGGAACACGGATCGCAGTTGTCGGCTCATCAATTCGGTTCCGATCTGTCAGCCTCGAGGCGGCCAGCGCTGGCGCCGGACTCGGGCGGGCCCGGCGGCTGTGCGGAGGGTGCGGGCCTCCGAGGGCTCCCGTATAATCACGCCGTTGCGACTACCGTACCACTCGGAGAACAGGGGTGTCCAGCATGGCGGAAAGCCCGAGTCAACCGTTGGCCGAAACACCGGGCTCTGGAGCGGAGATCGTCACCGAGGCCCCTTTGCTGATGATCGAGCGGGGGACCTGCTGGGTGATGTTCGCCTACGACATCGGCATGTCGATCGATCTGAACACATGCGAGAACAGAATCACCGAGAACATCCACCGCCAGACGATCCATCACAAGCGTCGTGCCCCCCAGTACTTCGAGTATGACCCGCCGCCGCTCCGGGTCACCCGGGTCGGCGAGCCGGTGGTGATCGGGCAATACCGGACGACGGATACGATCGAGATCCTGATTTTCGACTTCGGCACGGTATCGGTCACCTACGCCATTCCGCTGGCCGGTCCGATGAGCAATCTGCGGAACCTGTCCAACGAGCTTTACGGCAACGTATCGCTGGCCGACGACGCCAGTCGCCGGGTGATGAATCTCATGGAGGTCATTCGTCCAGCCATCAATCGTCCTTCTCTGGCGGACGTCATCGAGGATTACGCCATTTTCCAGATCGAGTCGTGCTCGCCGCTGACGCCGGCGAGTCAGATTCTGGCTGGTAACGGGCAACTGCTGGCCCAGATCCTGCGCGCCGAATCCAACCTGCTGTCGGAAGACGAGGTCAAGGACGCGCTGGCGTGTCGACTGTCATTTGGGCAGAGCGATCTGCTCATCATCGACTGGAACGCCGCGATCCTCTTCGATGTCGGTGCCGAGGACCTGCGGGCGGTGCTCGAATTCGCCAACGTCGAGCTGCTGGAAATGCGGTACCTCGACGACAAGCTCGACGACGCGCTCGATGAATCGTACGTCAAGCTGACCCAGGGCGGGGGGGACGACAGCCTTCGCGGCTCGCCGCGGGCCAGGCAAATGCGCCGCGTCGCCCAGCTCCAGGTGGACAGCGCCGTCCTCTTCGAGGGTGTGAACAACGCCCTGAAGCTCCTCGGCGATCAGTACCTCGCACGGGTGTACCGGGCGGCCTCCCAGCGACTCCACCTGAGCGATTGGGACACCAGCATCATTCGCAAGCTGCAAACCCTCGAGTCCATCTACCAGAAGATGACCGATCGCCACGCGCAACGCCGCATGGAGGTGCTCGAGTGGATCATTATCATTCTGATCGCCATATCGATCCTGATCCCGTTCCTTCCCGGATTGCCGGGCCATTGAAGGAGGCGGCGTGGCGGGTGCGATTCGCGAGATTCTGCTCGAAGCCGGCCGGCCCACGGTGGACGAGGCCCGCCGGCGGCTGGCCGACGAACTCGACCGAGCCCGGGGGCGAGGCGATCTTGTCCTCAAGGTGATCCACGGGTATGGTTCCACGGGGGTCGGCGGTGTGCTGCGCGACGCCGTCCGGTCGTCGATGCGACGGCGGGTCAAGGAAGGGCGGGTCCGCGCGTTCCTGGCGGCTGAGAAGATCGAATCGCACGGCGAGACCTGTCGACTCATGCTGGACGCGTGTCCCCGGCTCGCCCGGGATCGCGATTTTATCAACCGGAATGCGGGCGTCACGTTTGTGTTGCTCTGACTTGGGAGAACCAGTGCGATGCGAAAGTCGAGAATCCTCGCGGCGGTGTTGATGGGTTGGGTGGTGCTGGGCGTTCCGGCGGCGCCGGTTTTCGCCGACGTGCGGTTGCCGGCCGTCATCCAGCAGCGAATGGTGCTCCAGCGGGACATGCCGCTGCCGATCTGGGGCTGGGCCGATCCCGGTGAGGACGTGACGGTGAAGATCGGCGAGCGTCAGGCGACGAGCAAAGCCGACGACAACGGACGATGGATGGTCAAGCTCGAGCCCATGTCCGCGGGCGGGCCTTTCGAGATGACCGTGGCCGGCAAGAATACCATCACCCTCGCCAATATCCTGGTCGGCGAGGTCTGGCTTGCTTCGGGTCAGTCGAATATGGAGATGTCCGTCGCCGCCTCGGCTTTTCCGAAGAAGGAAATCGCCGCAGCCGACTATCCGAACATCCGCCTGTTCTCGGTTCCCAAGGTGCCGGCGGGCGAGCCGGTCCGGGACATCGACGCCAAGTGGAAGGTGTGTTCGCCGGACGTCGTGCACAACTTCTCGGCCGTCGGCTACTTCTTCGCTCGCGAGATTCACAGGAGGCTGGATGTGCCGGTCGGCGTGATCGCGTCCGCCTGGGGCGGTACGGCCATTCAGCCGTGGACGCCGCCGGAGGGTTTCGCCCTGGTCGGCGGGTTCGAGGATACCCTGAAGAAACTTGCCGATGCGGGGCCGGTTTACAGGAAAGCGGTGGGCAAGGTTCTGGGCGATTACGAGTCGTGGCTGCCGAAAGCCCGGCAGGCGCTTGATGAGAACAGGGACATACCCGCGCCTCCCGCCTGGCCGACCCACCCGCTGGCGTCCAACGCGGAGCCGACCGGGCTTTATAACGGGATGATCCATCCGCTCGTGCCGTTCGCGATCCGCGGCGCCATCTGGTATCAAGGCGAGGCCAATTGTGCCGATGGCCTGAGGTACGCCCTGATGATGAAGGCCCTGATCGAGGGCTGGCGAAAGGTCTGGGGCCAGGGGGACTTCCCGTTCTACTACGTCCAGATCGCGCCCTATGGCCGGTACTACGCGGAGAAGTCCCTGCCCTATTTGTGGGAGGCCCAGACCGCCTCGCTGAACATCCCGAATACCGGCATGATCGTCACGACGGACATCGGCGATCTCGAGGACATCCATCCGAAGAACAAACAGGAGGTTGGCAGAAGGTTGGCGCTGTGGGCCTTGGCGAAAACCTATGGGCACAAGGATATCGTCCACTCCGGCCCGCTGTACAAGTTCATGGAGATCGAGGGCGACAAGATCCGTATTCACTTCGATCACCTGGGCGGGGGCTTGGCGTCCCGCGACGGCAAGCCGCTGAGCTGGTTCGAGATCGCCGGTGCGGACCAGAAGTTCGTCGCCGCGGAAGCGACCATTGATGGCGACACGGTTGTCGTATCGAGCAAGGACGTGGCCGAGCCCAAGGCCGTCCGCCTCGGCTGGAGCAACGTGGCGGAGCCCAACCTGATGAACAAGGCCGGCCTGCCGGTATCGCCGTTTCGCACGGATCGCTGGTGAGCGGGGCACACGATGGGCGTCGTCGACGATCTCGACCGGGGTTTTGAACGGCTGATGCTTGCCGGCCGATGGGCGGTGGGGCTTTATCGCCTGTCACGCGCCGCCTGGAAAGCGCGCATTCCGCTCCTGCCGTACCTCATCCAGATGCTCAACGGGCTGCTGCACGGATGCGAGATCCACTATCGGGCCGCCATCGGGCGAGGTTTCAGGATCGCTCACCCGCGCGGCATCGTCGTCGGTCAAAACGTTCGGGCGGGCGAAGGGCTGACGCTCTATACCAGTGTTGTGCTCGGTGTCAAGCATACCGGTGTTCCGTCGCAACCCACGTTCGGTAAGGACGTGACTATCTATGCCGGCGCGAAGGTTCTCGGCGGCGTCACGGTCGGCGACCATGTGACCATCGGGGCCAATGCCGTGGTTACCCGGGATCTGCAGAACGGCGCTCTGGTCGCGGGTGTTCCGGCGCGGGTCGTGGGTCTCAAGGGTATCGGAGGGCGTCGGATGCCGACGTTTCCGCGCGGTCGCGCGCTGATCGGTCATCAATCCCACGATCGAGCGCTCGCCCGGGGTCTGGTACGAGTCTGCCGGGCGTCTGGTCGCGGAGCATCGACCGGCACGCCGGGCGGAACGAGGCCGGAGGACGAGGCGGCGGATGAATCACGCGTGTGAACACGACGAGCAGCAGGGCCCGGCGGTTGTGGCCGCCGCCGCCGATCGTCCGAATCATCGGGGTCGGCGCTGGTTCGGATGGCTGGCGCGGTTCGGCGGTTGGTGGTTCGGCATGGCCGGCTTCATGGCGACGTTTTCCGTGTGCCCGTGCTGTGGGCAGCAGGCGTGTCCGGCCGGCGCCGCCGGGGTCGGCGCCTTCGGGGCGATCCTGGCGATGCTCTGGAAACCGTTTCGGCGAATGCGCGAACGGCTTCGCGGCTCGTGAATGCCGGATCGCTTGGCGCGATCGAACAACAACGGCGGCCCGGTCGGCTCGCGCCGGCCCGGGCCGCCCCCCTTTTCGGGCATCCGCCCGCCGATCCCGCGCGCGGCGGGGAGGGTTATACCTCTCAACGGGTCCTGTTCAAGGCCGCCCGCATGTCGGCGACCGGGTCCGTCCCGATACGCCCCAGGTCGTACTTCTCCTGCAGGACCTTCATGACGTTCGGCGACACGAAGGCCGGGGCGGCCGGGCCGACGCGAATCCCCTTGACGCCCAGCGCCAGCAGCGTCAGCAGGACCGCGACCGCCTTCTGCTCGAACCACGACAGAACGATCGTCAGCGGCAGGTCGTTGACCGAGCAGTTGAACGCTTTGGCCAGGGCGACGGCCACCTGAATCGCCCCGTAAGCGTTGTTGCACTGGCCCATGTCGAGCAGGCGCGGAACGGACGACCCGTTGAGCCGGAACGTGCCGTAATCGTTCTCTCGAATGCGGTACTTCCCGCAGCCCAGCGTCAGTACCAGCGAATCTTTCGGGGTAAGCCGGGCAAACTCGGTGAAGTAGTTTCGGCCGGCCTCGGCTCCGTCGCAGCCGCCGATCACGAAGAAGTGCCGCAGCCTGCCCTCCTTGACCGCATCCACGATATGCCCCGCTGCGTCGAGCAGCACCGAATGGTGGAAGCCGATCGTCGATTCGCCGGCCTTCCGATCGATCAGCGCCGGGCACTGCTTCGCGCAGGCGATCACTTCGGAGAAGTCGTTGGTCTTCAGCCGGCGTCCGCCGGGGACCGCCGTCACCCGCGTCGTGAACATCCGGTCCGCGTACTCCCGGGGCGGAATCTGCACGCAGTTCGTCGTCGCCAGCACCGGTCCGGTGAACTCCTTGAACTCGACCCGCTGCTTCTGCCAGCCGCCGCCGAAATGGCCGACCAGATGCGGGTACTGGCGAAGCTCCGGGTACATGAACGCCGGCAGCATTTCGCCGTGCGTGTACACGTTCACCCCGCTGTCCTTGCTCTGTTCGAGCAGGTCGCCCAGATCGACCATGTCGTGACCGGTCACCAGGATGCCCGGCCCGGCCTTCGTCCCCTCGTACACCGTCGTCGGCGACGGCTTGCCGAACCGCCGCACGTGCCCCTCGTCGAGCATCTCCATCACGCGCAGATTCTTCCGCCCGCACTCCAGGATCAACTCGATGTGGCTGTCCAGATCGAAGTTGACGTTGGTCATGGTGGCGAAGAGGCCCTCTTCCATGAACGCGTCGACTTCCTCGTCGATCATCCCCAGCCGCCGGGCGTGATGGGCGTACGCCGCCATCCCCTTCAATCCGTATAGCAACGTCTCCTGCAGCGACTGGATATCCGGGTCCTTGCCGCAAATACCGATGTTGACACAGCCTGTTCCTTTGGACGCCTGCTCGCACTGATTGCAGAACACCTGTTTACTCCTTCCTGAGGGTAGAGAGTTATCGTTTCCGCCTCGCTACCGATGAGGCGGGATCGGATGGCCGTTCGTTCGTGTCAAGGGATCAGGCCGCCGCGTCGAGCGGGATCTCCTCCTCGCGGAGGATCTGACCCCGGATGCCGACGACCGTATCCAGAACCCGCACGTCCACCCCGCTGCGCCGCCGCGCCTCGAGCACCATCATCAGGATGCCCGTGCAGCAGGGGACCTCCATATGGGCGACGGTGATGGCCGCCGGTCGACTGCTCCGCATGATCTCGGCGAGCTTATCGACGTACGCGCTCGTGTCGTCGAGCTTCGGGCAGGCGATCACGACCGCCCGGCCGCGAAGCATCTTTCGATGAAAATCCGCATACGCCACCGGAACGCAGTCGGCCGCCACCAGCAGGTGGGCGCCCTGCAGAACCGGAGCCATCGGGCTGAGCAGCCGCAACTGCACCGGCCAATGGGTCAGCTCCGACGCGATGGGGCCGTCGTCGGCCGTTGTCGTGCATGCGGCTCGCCTGTCGAAGGACGCGAACCGGCTGCCCGGGCAACCGCCGCCCGAATGATCGCCTGCGAACGCGGGCCGAGCGGGGTGGGCGGTTGGCTCGGGACGATCAACCGCAGCCCCCGTCGCTCGCAAATGGGCGTGAACCGCCTCTTCGTCGAAGGCCGCCGCCTCGCGCTTCTCGATGCGGATCGCGCCCCGCGGGCAGTGGCCCAGGCAGGCGCCCATCCCGTCGCACAGGAAGTCTGCCACCAGCTTGGCTTTGCCGTGGACCATCTTGATCGCGCCTTCGGCGCACGCCTGGGTGCACAGCCCGCAGCCGTCGCACTTGTCCTCGTCAATCAGCACGATATCGCGTAACATTCGCTAACCTCCTGCCGGCGTCATCGCCGCCCGGCATCGTCGCTATAAGTATGGCTCAAAGGGGGCTAACTGACCTTGATCTGGGT
>JAPKGY010000660.1 GCA_026647385.1 Phycisphaerae bacterium
CTTAAGAACTGTCTGATCGGCCTGCGCAGCCACAGCCCACCCAGCGCCGCCGCTACAAAGAATGCTGCCAACGCTGCCAAACTCAAGAAGAACCAGGTCTACCTCATCGCGAACGGAGACCTGCGCCTCTCCGCGAACCAGAACTGCTGGGCCGCCCAGCAGGAGATGGAGGCGACGTTGGCCAAGGCGGTCAAGTCGCTCGGCTACGAACTCGTTCGGGCCCATGCGTACAAGCCCGCGGAGCGCCACGGCTTCATCGGCTCGCAGAAAGAGGGCATGCAAGTCTTCGCCAAGATGGACCCGCAAGCACCGCTGATCGTGGCGGAGTCGGTCTGGCAGTATTCGCACCACGTGCTCCACGGGCTATTCACCCATCGCGGGCCGATCTGCACGATCGCCAACTGGTCGGGTACCTGGCCTGGGCTCGTCGGCATGCTGAACCTGAACGGCTCCATGACCAAGGCCGGCATCAGGTACTCGACGCTGTGGAGCGAGGATTTCACGGACGAATGGTTCCTCAAGAACCTCAAGAAGTGGCTGACCTCCGGCTCGGTCAAACATCCGATGACCCACGTCAAGCCGCTCAAGAAGATGCGGATCCCCGGCGCGGAGAAGGCCCTCGGCGAGGCCCTCGCTGAGCAGCTCATGCACGAAAAATCCATCATGGGCGTGTTCGACGAGGGGTGCATGGGCATGTTCAACGCCATCATCCCCGACCACCTGCTCAACCCGACCGGCGTATTCAAGGAACGGCTCAGCCAGTCGGCCCTCTACTACGAGACCACGCAGGTCAACGACGAGGAGGCCCAGGAGGTCCGGGACTGGTACGAAGCCAAGGGAATGACCTTCAAGACCGGCCCGAATCCGGAGACCGATCTGACCGAACAGCAGATTCTCTGGCAGTGCAAGATGTACATCGCCGCCATGCGGATCGCCGACGACTTCGGCTGCGACACGATCGGTATCCAGTACCAGCAGGGCCTCAAGGACCTGCTGCCGGCCAGCGACCTGGTCGAAGGAACGCTGAACAACAGCGATCGGCCGCCGGTCAAGAGCCGGGACGGTAAACGCATTCTGTACAAGGGCGAGCCGCTGCCGCACTTCAACGAGGTCGACGAGTGCATCGGGTTGGACGCCCTGCTCACCTACCGCATTCACAAGGCGATGGGCCAGCCGGTCGAAAGCTCGCTGCACGACGTCCGCTGGGGCGACTGGGATCGCTCCGGCACGGTCAAGGACTACGTCTGGGTCTTCGAGATCAGCGGTTCCGTGCCGCCCGCCCACCTGATCGGCGGGTGGAAGGGCGCGACCAGCGAACGTCAGCCGCCGATGTACTTCCGGCTCGGCGGCGGCACGATCAAGGGCGTCAGCAAGGTCGGCGAGATCGTCTGGTCGCGGATCTTCATCGAGGACGACCGACTCAAGATGGACATCGGCCGGGCCGGCGTGGTCAAGCTGCCGGAATCCGAGACCGAACGCCGGCTGCGGGCGACAACCTATCAATGGCCGATCATGCACGCGGTGACCTACGGCGTCAGCCGCGATCAGTTCATGGCCCGCCACAAGGCCAACCACGTCAGCGTGGTCTACGCCAAGAGCGCCGCCGAGGCGGACAAAGCCATGTTCGCCCGCGCCGCCATGGCCCAGGCCCTGGGCATCGAGGTCTTCGTCTGCGGAACCAAGAAGGACGGCAAGGCATTCTGACAAAAGCCCGACGAGGCAACTTCGTCCATCACCGGAACCGCGGATGGTTCAGTCGCCCGCGGTTCCGCTCTTTTCATTCAGGGTCCGCGCCCCCCCCGGCTAAAAGCCGCTCGCGGCCTCGCAGGAACGACATTCTCCGTCGAACCCGGATAAACCGCTTGTCCGCACATCCGATTCTCGGCGACCCGGCTCTCATCCCTTGCTTTCAGGGTACCGCCGAGCATGGATTACTTCCCGAAGGACGTTTCCGACGAGTGTGGGTTCGGGTTGCCGGAAAACAAGCAACGGATACTTCAGCACGTCGGCCGCATACTGATAGAAACGGCGGATCATCAACGGAGGAGGGTAAGATCACCTGCGACCGTGATGGGGCACCCCATGGGCGGCGACGGATTCATTCTCAACATTGCGAGACATACTCCCGCGGGGATCGTTTGGCAGCCACCATCCGCAGGCGGTCCAGACGAGGTGGTATGCAATCACGAGTGGTTTTGACATGCCTTGAACGCTAACGGGACTCCTGCGAAGCCGTAAGCGGCCCCGAGGAGCGAATCAATTCTCGGGCAACAGGTCCACCAGCCGATCGATCTCCTCGATCGTATTGTAAAAGTGCGGGCTTGCGCGCAGGCGTCCTTCACGAACGGCGACGATGATGCGATGCTCGTCCTCCAGGCGCTTGCGGATCGTTTCGTGGTCGTGGCGGTCGGATGCGAACGCGACGATCCCGCTGGCTTCGCCCGGTGCGCGCGAGGAGAGGATGCGGTAACCCTTGGCCTTCAGACCGGCCGCCAGGCGGTCGGTGAGCATCATCACCTGCGAGGCGATCCGGTCGATGCCGAGATCGAGAAGCATCTCGAGTGAACCCCCCAGGCCGGCGATGCCCACAAGGTTGTAGCTGCCGGTGTCGAACTTGCGGGCCGAATCCAGGTATTCGAAGCGGTAGTCGCCGAAGTCGAGCGCGTCCCGCATGCACAGCCAACCGGCGAACGGCGGGCTCAGTCGGTCGAGCAAATCGCGCCGGCAATAGAAGATTCCGCAACCTTCCGGACCGCAGAGCCACTTGTGCCCGTCGGCCGACAGGAAATCGATGCTCATTTCGCGAACGTCGACCGGCAGGACCCCGAGCGCCTGGATCGCGTCCACGCAGAACAGCACGCCGCGATCCCGTGGAGCTGTGTTCACAGTGCCATCCCTTTTACACCGGAAAACAAAAGCTGGTGGATACAGCACG
>JAPKGY010000661.1 GCA_026647385.1 Phycisphaerae bacterium
CGTCGTCACGTTGTCCCAATTGTTCCGGCAGAACGGATACTTTGCCGCCCGGGTGGGCAAGATCTATCACTACGGTGTTCCCAAGGAAATCGGCACGAACGGCTTGGACGACCCGCCCTCGTGGCAGCGGGTGGTCAATCCGCGCGGTCGCGACAAGGACGACGAGGACAAGGTTATCAACTATCTGCCGGGCCGAAACATCGGCGCGTCGCTTTCCTGGATGATCGCCGACGGCACCGACGAGGAGCAGACGGACGGCCAGGGAGCGACCGAGGTGATCCGCATGCTGGAGGAGCACGGCGACAAACCGTTCTTCATCGCCGCGGGTTTCTATCGGCCGCATACGCCGTGCGTGGCTCCGCGACCGCACTTCGACCTGCACCCGCTCGAGAAGATCCTCCTTCCGCGGGAGCCTCAGGAGCATCTGGCGGCCATCCCGGAGGTGGCGTTCAACGTCAAACCGTTCAACTACGATTTGCCGTCGGACTCGCTCAGAAAGTTCACGCGCGCCTACCGTTCCGCCGTCTCGTTCGTGGATGGGCAGGTCGGCAGGTTGCTGGATGCGCTGGACCGGTTGGACTTGGCGGACCGGACGGTTGTGGTGCTTTTCGGAGACCACGGCTGGATGCTGGGGCAGCATGGCCAGTGGCAAAAGACGGTCCTGTTCGAGGAGGCAGCCCGGGTGCCGCTGGTGATCCGGGTACCCGGCGTGGGCGGCAACGGCAAGGCCTGCTCCCGGCCTGTGGAACTGGTCGATCTTTACCCGACGCTGGCGGAGGTGTGCGGGCTCAAGCCGCCAGGCGGGCTGGAGGGACGCAGCCTCAAGCCGCTTTTGGAGGACCCGAAGGCCGCCTGGGGCAAGCCGGCATACACTCAAGTGACCCGCGGCGCGGGCCCAAAGCAGATCATGGGTCGAAGCGTCCGCACCGAACGCTGGCGGTACACCGAGTGGGACGAAGGCCGCGCGGGCAGCGAACTCTACGACCACGAGAACGATCCGCACGAGTGGCGGAACCTGGCGATGGATGGGACCCATGCGGCGACTGTCTCGAAAATGAGACAGTTGCTGCGATCGGTCGCCCCGTCGACTTCGGCGCCCGCGCCTTGACCCTGATCCAGTCGAGTCACTTTGAGTCGCAGCGTTTTCATGGCTTGTTGCGGGTGGGCCATCCGGCTATTGTCTTGGCTCGTTTTTTGTTTCCGGAGAAGGCTGCATGAGCAAGGCATCGCCCCCTTTGGCTGTTTCAAGTCCGACGGACCTGGTGTTCGGCCGAGCGCCGAAACCGGTCACCTGCGGTTTCGGTTTGACGATCGGCGCGGGGCAGGTGTTTCCCGAGCTGAACTTTACATTGCCCCCGCTCTCGATCGAGGAGGCGACCTGGGTGCAGGTTCGGTCGCACTACGAACGGATTGCCGAGCAGATTGTGCGCCGGTCGGCTGCTTTGCATCTGCCGGGCCTGGTCGTCGAGTTCGAGCAGTTGCCGGCCATGACCGATCGTCCGCAATGGGGCGCGGAGATCACCGCCATCCTCAAGGCGGGGCTCAAGAAGCTCCACGAAGCCAGCGGCATCCCCGGCGCGCTGCGGGTGACCGTCGTGGACTTGCGGGACGCGGATCGCCCGCCCCTGCTGCGGACGGGAGACTCGTGGCAAAAGACGAAGGAAGCCTTCATCTGCGCCGCGCAGGCGGGGGCGGACATCTTGTCGATCGAATCCATCGGCGGCAAGGAGGTTCACGACGAGGCCTTGATGTACGGCGACCTGGACGGGATCGTGTTCGCGCTCGGGGTGCTCGCCTGCCGGGACATGGCCTTCCTGTGGGATGAAATCACCGCCATCGCCCGCAAGTACAACATCGTCAGCGGCGGAGACACGGCCTGCGGATTCGGCAACACGGCCATGCAACTGGCGGGTAAGGGTATGTTGCCGACGGTGTTGGCCGCCTTGGTGCGGGCGGCGACGTGTCCGCGGAGCCTGGTCGCCTACGAGCACGGGGCGATCGGGCCGTCGAAGGATTGTGCGTACGAAGGCCCGGTGATGAAGGCGATCGCGGGCGTGCCGATCAGTATGGAGGGCAAGTCGTCGAGTTGCGCGCACTTCAGTCCGCTGGGCAACATCGCGGGTGCGACGGCGGACCTGTGGAGCAACGAATCCGTTCAGAACATCCAGTTGCTGAGCGGGCCGGCGCCGGAAGCGTTCCTGGAACTGCTGGCCTACGACTGCCGGTTGTTCAATGTCGCGACCCGAGCGGGTGAAGCCGCCCGGCTGCGTGACTGGCTCGTCGCGAGCGACACGCCTTCCAGCGCCGAGGCGCTGATGCTCGATCCCTCGGTGGTGATCGATCTGGCGACGGCGATCGGTTCAGCCGGGGACGGGTACAGCCGGACGTTGGCTGCGGTCCGGACCGCCCGGGATGCCATCCAATCGGCGATCTCCGCCGGTCGCCTCAAGCTGCCCGATCGCGAGCAGGGTTGGTTGAAGCGTCTGGATAGCGCCGTCGACAACCTGGCTGCGACCGAGGCGGAGGCGGTGGAGCGGGCCGCCCCCACATACGGTCACCTCTACCGCCCCGAGGCCTACGGGATGTAGGATAGACGGGTCGCGATGGCCCGGATGGCATCCGGCATCGCCTCGGCCTCGGAGCCCGCTGGTGAAAGACCTTTCACGTTATTCGCGGCAGATTCTGTTCGGGCCTCTCGGCCGGGAGGGGCAGGAGCGGCTGTCGGCCGCCCGCGCCGTGCTTGTTGGTTGCGGGGCCCTGGGCAGCGTGTTGGCCAATACGCTCGTCCGCGCGGGGGTCGGCCATCTGCGGATCATCGATCGCGACCTGGTCGAGATGCACAACCTCCATCGCTAGATGCTGTTCGACGAGGAGGATGTGCGGACCGACCTGCCCAAGGCGGAGGCTGCCTGTCGCAAGCTGCGGCGG
>JAPKGY010000662.1 GCA_026647385.1 Phycisphaerae bacterium
GGCGTGAGCCTGGACATGGATCAGAGAGCGTTCGAGCAGGCGGTGAAGAAGCACGGGCTCGATTGGCCTCAAGCCTTCGGCCCCAGGTCCGGCGCCCAGGAAACGTTCGAGACGCTCGACGGCGTCGGCATTCCCTATATGTGTCTGATCGGCCCGGACGGCCAACTCATCGTCCAGGACCTCCGAGGCCCGGGCCTGGTCGATGAGGTCAGGAAACACCTGCCGGCCGAAGGCAAGGAAGTGCTGCCGCCGGGGAAGGACGAAGGGCCTTCCCAATGATTTCCGAGCCTGCGTGTTGCAGTCTCGTTCATCGGGTTTTCCGCGCGGAGTGGGCCATAAGGGCTGTCGCCGGGAGCACGGGAATGCGGAGTTCTCATGATGCCGCGGTTGGGGTGTGTTTTGTCTTGTTCGCGGGAGCTTCCATGACCACGGCTGAAGAGTTCAACTACGACGAGTCGAAAGTGGGGGAGTACACGCTGCCGGACTCGCTGGTGATGCTGGATGGTCGGAAGGTGGCGGACGCGGCCATGTGGAAGGAGAGGCGGCGCCCGGAGATTCTGAGGCTGTTCGAGGAGCACGTTTACGGTCGATCGCCGGGTCGGCCCCAGGAGATGAGCTTCAAGGCTTTTGATAACGATCCGCGAGCGCTCGGAGGCCTGGCGACGCGTAAGCAGGTGACGGTGGCGTTTACCGGCCAGCCCGGCGGGCCGAGCATGGATCTGCTCATCTATCTGCCCAACAAGGCAAAAAAACCCGTGCCGACGTTCCTGCTGATGAACTTCTGGGGCAATCATTCGGTTCATCCCGATCCGGGGATCAGGCTGTCCGAACGGTGGATGGTCGAAAAGGCGGCGGGCGTGGTGAATCATCGGGCGACGGAGGCGTCGCGCGGATCGAGGCCGTCGCGGCATCCGATCGAGAAGATTCTCGCGCGCGGGTACGGGTACGCGACGATCTACTACGGCGATATCGAGCCGGATCATCCGCAAGGGTACAAGGACGGCGTGCGGAGCGTGCTGGGTCCTCTGGCCGAGGGCAAGCATCCGCGGGACGCCTGGGGTGCGATTGGAGCGTGGGCGTGGGGCCTCCGCCGGGCGATGGATTACCTGGAGACGGACAAGGATATCGACGCCAGGCGCGTGGCGGTGCTCGGCCATTCGCGGCTGGGCAAGACCGCGCTGTGGGCCGGTGCCCAGGACGAGCGGTTTGCCATCGTTATCTCGAACGAGTCGGGTTGCGGCGGGGCGGCGCTGAGTCGGCGATGGTACGGCGAGACGGTCAACCGGATCAACAACGTGTTCCCGCACTGGTTCTGCGAGAACTTCAAGCAATACAACGGCCGGGAGAAGGATCTGCCGGTCGATCAGCACATGCTGATCGCGTTGATCGCGCCGAGACCGGTGTACGTCGCCAGCGCGGAAGAGGATCGCTGGGCCGACCCGCGGGGGGAGTTCCTGAGTGCGAAGCACGCGTCGCCGGTGTATCGGCTGCTCGGGACCGAGGGGCTGGTGGGCGACGACATGCCGGCGGTGAATCAGCCGATCCAGAGCATCATCGGGTATCACATCCGCGGCGGCGAGCACGATCTGACGGAGTATGATTGGCTGCGGTATGTGGATTTCGCGGATAAGCATGGGGGGGTGGAGAAGACACGGAGGCACAGAGGCACAGAGGAAAGTAGGCGCACGCCCTGCGAGTAGGCGGGCGTCGCGCCTGGCACAGCTTGTACGCGATCGTCGGCGTGGCACGTTGGAGTCGAACGGGCTCAGCGTCCGTACCGGCGACGTTGGACGGCACCGATGGAGAGCAGGCCGCCCAGCATGGCGGTCAGCTCGACGGCGCCCATGAACCCGCAGTTCGGGAAGAGTCTGCCGGGCTCGTTGGCCGGTGTGCCTTCGCCGGGCGGTCCTTGCGGGCCTTCTCTGCCGGTGGGGCCCTCCGGGCCTTGGGGGCCCTGGCAGTCGAGGGCATCGTAGTTACCGTCGCTGTTGGCGTCCTCGCCGAGGTCACCGATCGCATTGCCGTTCAGGTCCCAGCACGACGCGCCGGCTGGGCCCGACGGGCCATCGGGGCCTTCCCCGCCGTTTGGGCCGGCGGGGCCTTCCGGACCGGCTGGTCCTCCGGGCCCGGTGGGGCCTTGTGGGCCGGTCGAACCCGGCGGGCCTTCGCAGTCGGCGGCGTTGCAGACCTGATCGTCGTTGACGTCCTCGTCCGGATCGCAAGCGAAGTTGCCGTTGAGGTCCCAGCAGGAGACGCCCTGGCAGTCCAGCCCGTTGTACTGTTCGTCACCATTGCGATCCTCGTTCGAATCACCCAGGCCGTTCTCGTTGAGGTCCCAGCATCCCATGGGGACAGCCTGATACATGACGATCCCCCAGGCCGGCAGGATCGTGCAGTCTCCGGCGTCGTTGCAGGCTTCGAAGACGAGGTCGTGATAGCCGAGCGGAACGATCGGCCCGGGGTGTCCGGCCGGCCTTCGATAATCGCCTTCCGCGATCTGGTCGACGGGCGTTCCGTCGATCTCGATGATTCGGATCCTACCCGGCGTGCCGCAGGTGTCTTGTGCGGTGACGACTTGTCCGTTGGCAATCAGGCTCGGATGGCTGGCGGGCGTTCCGATCGAGAGGGCGCTGTTGCGGTAGCAGCACGATCCTCCGCAGCCGTTGGCGCAGGCGATCTCGGCGTTTATCTCGCTGACGGGCGTGAGGGTGAAGGGATACTCGCCGATCGGGGTCGCGGGCCCGCCGGGTATGCTGTCGTGGATTCGGACCACAGCCGCCACCGGCGTGCCAAGGGCGAAATCCGTGCCGACGGGCGGCTCTTGTGACACGTTGACGCCGGGCAATCCGGCTACAGGGCCAACAGCTTTGCCGATAATATGCGGACCGCTGGGTCCCACCCATAACCAATTAACCGCACT
>JAPKGY010000663.1 GCA_026647385.1 Phycisphaerae bacterium
GTGAAGAGGTCAGCCGGGGTCGCTCGCACATGCATGCTCCAAAAGGGCCTACATCTCCGCGTCATTGGGTTGCGGGCGAAACCGGCGCTGTGCATTGTACCGCCCGTGTTTCCCCGCACCCCCCCGGGTCGGAGTTCATCCGCCGTGGCGGGCGTCACCTTGTCGTCTTGCCAACTGCACGAACACATCGTCGTACTGGGCTTGGAGGTGAGTGCGCGTGGCGCCGCTGCTGATGTGGTCCCACGGCAGGATCTCGGTGAACGGTCGCTCGCGATGGGTGTAGAATGCCGGATCGATGCCGGTCTGCTCGAAGGCCTGGCACCAGAGGTCGTAGCGGAAGGTCTCGTCCCATCCGTCCATGCGGGCGCCGAGCCGATAGGCCGCCTCGATGGCCTTGCCCAATCGCCGGTCGCCGCGCGACAGCACGCCTTCCAGCACCGAGCGCTCGATGCGGTGCGTCTTGACCCGGACGGCCGACCGCGTGTTCATCTGAATCTCGCGGAGGAGCATCCTCGCCCAATGGAAGTAATCGGCCGTCTGCTGCGGCGCCCATTGCAGCGGCGTGTGCGGCTTCGGCACGAGCCACCCGACCGAGGCGGACACCGCCGCCGGGCCGCCGCGGATGCCCCGCTTCGCCAGGCTCACCTCGCGGGCCAGCTCGAAAATGCCGCGAATGTCGTCCTCGGTTTCGCCGGGATAGCCGACCATGAAGTAGATCTTGGCCGCGTTCCAGCCGGCGGCGTACGCCTGGCGCATCCCCTCCATCAGGTCGACGTCGAGGATCTTTTTCCGCATGGCCGCCCGCATGTCGCTCCGGGCGGCCTCGACCGCGACGGTCAAGCCGCTTTTCCGCACGCTGCTGACCATGGCGGGGATGTCCGCCAGCATCCGGTCGACCCGCAAGGAAGGCACCGACAGACTCACGTGCCGATCGGCAAACCGCTCGTTGAGTTTGGCGGCCAGTTCCCCCAAGCGCGGATAGTCGGCGGTGGACAGACTGAGCAGCCCGATTTCGTCGTTGCCCGTCACAGCCCAGGTCTGCTCCGCGATCTCCACGATCCGCTCGACGCTGCGGTAGCACGTCGGGCCTTTCGTATAGCCCGCATGGCAGAATCGGCAGCGGTTCGGACAGCCGCGCATGATCTCGATGGCCACCCGGTCGTGAACGATCTCCGTGTGCGGGATCAAAGGCCGCAGCGGCACGGGGGCCTGCTCGAAGTCGGTCGTGCGGCCACGCGTGATCCGTCCGGAGGGCACGAAGTCTTTCGGGCAGCGTGCACTCGGATGGAAGCGCTCGATTGTGCCGTCGGCGCGGTAGGTCACCTCGTAGAGCGACGGTGCGTACGCCCACGTGAATCGCCGGGCGGCCTCGACGATCATATCCTGGCGCGACGCCCCCTGCCTGCGCATCTCCTGGTACAGCCGAAGGATGGCGGGGAAGCTCTCCTCGCCGTCGCCGACGACGACCAGATCCACGAAATCGGCGATTGGCTCGGGGTTGTCCATCTGCGGCCCGCCCACGATCACCAGCGGGTCGCGCTGCGTTCGTTCCGCGGCGTGCAACGGGATGCCCGCCAGGTCGAGCATGAGCAGCAGATTCGTCAGCGAGAGCTCATACTGCACGGAAACCGCCAGGATGTGCGCGTCGCGCACCGGCTGACGGGTGTCCCAGGTGAACAGCGGGATGTTCCGCCGGCGCATGACCTGCTCGGCGTCGATCCAGGGGGCGAATACGCGCTCCGCGCACACGCCGTCGAGCTGGTTGCCGATCGCATAGAGGATCTGGCACCCGAGATGGCTCATGCCGATCGCGTAGGTATCCGGAAAGGCGACGGCCACGCGCACGTCCGCCCGCTGCCAGTCGCCCGGCTGAACGGGCTGATTGAACTCCCGCCCGATGTACTGCCCCGGCCTGGAGACGAAGGGGAGCAGTTCTTCGCTGATTCGTTCGCTCAGGGTCATGCCGTCATCGCCCGCCTGGGCACCTCGGCGGAACGCGTTTATCCATCCCATTGAACGCGCGTTTCACAAAGAGCCGCGGTGCGTGTGGAACAAGGGACACCTTATGCTCTTTAAAGCTCGTCACCCCTCTTGGGCGGGTCGGCTGGTCGGGTTTTTGTGCGACTGCGGCTGGGCGGCGGCTTCGGCCGCCGGTCGATCGTGGCTGTGGACGCGTGCGAACCAGGCCCGCAGCTCTTTCTCGGCCGGCTTGCCCCGCGGGGTGTAGTTATAGTCCTCGGTGCCGCCGGGAGTGTCGTTCCATTCCCACCAGATGATGCCGCCGACGGCCGGGGTGTCGAACCACACCTCCATGAACGCCTTGTAGCAGTTTCGCTGCTCCTCGAGTCCGCCGGGTGTCGCCTCCTGCTTGTAGTAGTAGTTCCACGGCTCGATGGCGGCGCCCTCCTGGCTCGCCCAGCCGACCTCGGTGAACAGGAGCGGCTTACCGATGTCCTTCTGCCATTTCAGGAGCCCGCGTTTGATCGGCTTCCAGGCCTCGATCAGCGATTCGAGCGTCGGGTTCGGTTCGGCTGACAGCTTGTAGTAGCTGGTCATGCCCACGAGGTCCAACTGATCCCAGAACTCCACCACCTTGTAGTGATCCCAGTTGGCGGAGTAGGTCAGCTTGCCCGTGAAAACCTTCCGCACGTCCTTGATGAGCTTGCGCCATCGCTCGGTGTACTTCTCCGTGCTCACCAGTTCGGAGCCGACGGCCATCACCTCGACCTTGTTCGCCTGGGCGATCCGGGCGAAGTGCAGCAGGAACTCGCGATACTGCTCGAACCAGTCGTCCCAGCTCGGCGGGCTGATCACCCCCCGCCACTCGTTGCCGTTTGGGTTGCTCAGCAGAATGATCGGCATCAGAATCACCCGCAGGCCGTTCTGATGGGCGATTTTGAAGATCTCCTTCCACTGCTC
>JAPKGY010000664.1 GCA_026647385.1 Phycisphaerae bacterium
GCAAGTCTGCCGGCAAGTTCGAGACGCTGGGAGGCTTTACCCTGGTGGTATTTGCCTACCGTCAGGTCTCCGCCGGCGCCGGGGAAGCAGACGTGCAAGGCCTCGGGAACGAAGAAATCTCGCTGGCCTCGGGCGAGTCCCGCAATGTCCGCGCTGACCACGCCTTGGCCGTAGACCGTGACGGGGTGGCAGGCGTAGTAGGTCAACACGGCGATCGGCCGCTCACCGTTCCAGAAGCTGACCTGGCGAAGGATCGGATCGACAAGACCTTCCGGCGCCTCGATCGCCGCCGGTTTCGTGGTAGTCGAGTAGCGGACGTGTTCGACCTTGCCGTCCGGCCCGAGGACGCGGCGGGTGGAGGCGACACGGTCGACCTTTGCCTGGCCCGTGCCGACGTGGGTCACGGCCACGGGCGAATTCAGTGCGCGCCGCAAGGCGATGGCTGTTCGAGCGAGTGCTTCATGGGCGAACGCCACGTTGAACATCCGGCCTGCGAGTCCGTGCTCGGCCAGCAGCGGTTCCACGGAGAAGTCGCAGGCCGGCGCGTCGTGCTGGTGTACGGCGTGCACGGCCACCCGATCGGCCGACGTACCCGCAGCCTCGGCCAGCGTCTCGCGCCAAATCCTGTTGCCGTCGTTGCCGATACCCACCCAATCGACGGCGCACAGGACGATCGGCCCGCCCGCGCCGAGCAGCACGATCCCCCGCGCCGAGAGCGGGTCGGCGATCTTGACCGCCGGCGGGCGGTTCCCGTTACACAGAGGCGAACCGATCGGGGGTGTGACATCGGTCGCAAATGTGGCGATGGCGAGGGATTCCTCGGCCGGCGAGGCCGGTCCACAGGCCGACAAAGCCCAAACCATTAAGATTATCCGGAGCAGCGTTCGCACGGCCAAAACCTCCTGCGTTCAGGCGGCGATTTCGATGATTATATCCGACCGCCGACCCGCAGGCGCATCTGGAACTCAGTGGCGAGGCTCGTCGCGGCCCGTGACGGTTTCGGCGGTCCGGCGATGAACCGCATTCGCGGGCGGCATGGGTCGGCTCGGCGACTCGCCGTGGCGAGCTTCGTTGTTAGCCCGTGGTCGCTGCGGTCGGGGCGCGGGCTGAAAAGATCGCCCATGCCAGCCGACCCCGCCGGCTTGTGCCACTCCCTTGCGGATGCACCGCCACCTCCCCGGCGCGAGATCGCCCGATTGCACAATCCCCGATCCGCGTTTACCTTCGCGGGCGGGAGATCCACCGGGATCGCGTAATCCAGACACCATCCGGAGGCGAATAGGCGGTGAATGGTTCCTCTGAACCCAGTCTGGCAGCCACATCAAACCGCGTCCACTCCATCGACGTGTTTCGCGGCCTGACCATGCTGGTCATGGTGTTCGCCAACGATCTGGACATGGCCGGCATTCGCGACGTGCCCAACTGGATGAAACACGCATCCCTGGCGATGCCCAGCATCCCGCGCCATCTGATCGATCACATCACGTTCGTGGACATGATCGCGGGCGCGTTTCTCTTCATCGTCGGGGCAGCCATCCCCCTGGCGATGCGTAACCGGCGCATGAAGGGCGACACGCCGTGGCAGGCCACCGGGCACGTGCTCATCCGGACGGTCAGCCTGCTCGTGATGGGCGTCTTCACCGGAGCGATGCGAGCCAAGCAGGTCGATCCGATCGGAATCAGCCACGCGGCCTGGTCGGTGCTCATGCTGCTCGGCCTGATGCTGATCTGGAACAACTATCCCGCGGCGACCGGCGGGCGGAGCGGCGGGTACATGGCATTACGGTTCGTCGGCCTGGCGATGCTCGTGGGCCTGGCGATCGTGTACCGCCGGCACAGCGACGGCGCGGTTTTCGGCATGGACTGGCGCAACTGGTTCGTGCTGGGCATGATCGGGTGGGCTTATCTGGTGGCGTGCGGCGTATACGCCCTGTTCCGCCGCCAGATGGCCGGCGCCGCGGCCTGTTCCGCCCTGTTCCTGCTGTTCTGGATCGCGGACCATGAGGGCGTGTTCAAGGCGTTCCATTGGCTTAATGGTTTTCGCCGAGTCATTCCTCTGGGCGTCGTGCTCGGCTCGCATGCGGTCATCGCAACGTGCGGAATGATGGTCGGGATGCTCTTTGCCGAGGACTCGCCCGCCGCGACGCCGAGGCAACGCATCCGGTGGATCGCCGCCATCGGGCTGTTCGCTTTCCTGGCCGGCCTGCTGCTGCGACCGGTGTACGGACTGGCCAAGCCGGGCAACACCCCCACCTGCACCCTCTACAATATCGCCATCTGTTGTGCGGTGTACGCCTTCCTCTATTGGCTGATCGACGTGCGCGGTCATCGGCGGTGGGCGGATTTCTCGCTGCCGGCCGCCCGAAACCCGCTGCTGCCCTACTTCCTGCACTACCTGATCCATCCGCTGAGCCTCGCCCTGGGCTTCGCCTGGCTGAACGAATACCTGAATGTCGGATGGGTCGGTATCGCCAGGACGCTCAGCGTGACGTTTCTGATCGGCGTGGTGCTGACGCACCTGCTCACACGGGCCGGCGTCCGGCTCAGACTGTGATGACGCCACAAAACCTCACCGAATCCCGGGCGCCGACCGCATCCGTTGGTTATGCGACCCTGTTGCGTCGCTTCAATCGAAGCGGGCGAGACACTCCACCCGCCCCCTTGTTCGCAACTCCCGGTCCGGCCGTCACTTGATGCAGCTCCAGGACATGCGCCGCATGTGATCGCAGACCGCGCATCCGCACAGTCGGCAAAGTTACCCCAGATTTCCAGGCGGCCGCGAACGCACACAACATGCCGCTGAGATTGAGGTTACGCGCTGCCCACCCGACGCCGGCGATCGACCGGGGTCCGTCAAACAGGAAGGAATAGGGATTGCCGCAATTTCCGGCGAGAGGGGGCGGCTTCCGGGAGAAC
>JAPKGY010000665.1 GCA_026647385.1 Phycisphaerae bacterium
CCCGGCAGGGGCGTCGGGTCACGCACTGGGGTCGGCCTCGGCGACGCGGAGGAGTTCGCCCACTTGACGAATCCGAGCGATGGCGATTCCGACACGGACGAAACCGACGACGGAGACGAGACCGCCACGTGCTTCGACGTTGACGGCAACCCCGCGACGCCCAGTGTCTGTCGCAATCCGCTGGTGGCGGACCGGCTCATCAAGTTCCAGTTCACCAACTTTACCACGGTCGACGACTGCGATGATACGGGGTACCCCAACGCGGAAATCTCCAAGGGCTACCTGTACCTCGTCGATCCCCTCAACAATGAAACCTCCTATCAGATCCCCGGAACGCTCAGTGGCGTGTGCCTGGGTGAGGATACGAACCACTCCGGAGGAGGTGATGGCACCATCGGAAGCAACGTCGCTCTGAGCTTTACCAAGACATTCTTCATGGCGACCCAGCAGACGTTCGTGGTCAAGAACGATCCGAACATGACGGAGTGCGATGCCGGCAGCGAGGATCCGCTCCAGCCAACCAGCATCACGTTTACCTATACGATGGTCGCTGCGTTCCCGCCGAATGGACCGTCAACCCCGGCAACGGAGTTCGTGATCAACGCGGCCCCCAACGCGAACCCGCAAGGAGGTTGCCAGTTCAAGGTGCTCATGCAGATTACGTCCATGGTGACGCCGAAATAAGCGGGGCCACAGGGTCGACGAATCGTCACCCATATCCAGGGTCTCCCCCGGAGGGCGAGGAGGATCACGGCGGGGTACGTTTGGCGGTCATCGTCGACGAACTGAACAGGAATCACGCGGAGATTACCCGGACGGTCGTTCACACGAATCGCTGATCTTTCTCGCGCGAACCGGCCGCATCGCAGCCAAGCCCAAAGTCCCGGCACGCCGGGAACGGGGCAGCGCCCCAAGCGACCACGTCCAGTAGCCCTGTGATCGGGTCTGAAACCGTATGGCGGCCTCTTCTTGACTATAAACCCCTGCCATGACCGCACCACTGGGCGAGGCGGGAATCGAACCCGCACGACCTTTCGGTCAGGGGATTTTAAGTCCCCAGCGTCTGCCGTTCCGCCACTCGCCCGCCTTGCCGGGGGGCGACCACCTGTACCGCAGGACGATCACCGCTTTGCCGCAGGGCGATCAGCAGGTATTGTACCCTGACCGAAACATGGTGTCATCCGGCGAGGAACCGCTCCGGCCGGGACACGCCCCTGAGGGGAGGTCCACCGAACCAGCGAAGTAAGCCGTGGAGGAACATGATGAGGTCCTGTCCGGACAACGGGCGAATGCTCGTGGCAATCGTGCTGGTCGTGCTGGTGGGGCTCGGCAAAGCGACGGCGGACCCCGGCGGCGGGCGGCTGCCGCGGGTTCTCATTATCGGCGACTCGATCTCGATCGGGTACACCGAGCCGGTCCGCCGGCTCCTGGCCGGCCGGGCGGACGTCGCCCGCATCCCCGGTAACAGCGAGCACACCTGGACGGGGCTGGAACGGCTCGATACGTGGCTGGGCGAAGGCCGATGGGACGTGATCCACTTCAACTGGGGGCTGCATGACCTGAGGCACCTCAAGGACAGCGAGCAGGACGTCAGCGGCAAGCGGGTCTCGACGCTGGAGCAGTACACCGCGAATCTCGATCGACTCGTCGGCAAACTCAAGATGACCGGCGCGAAGCTGATCTGGGCGAGCACCATACCGATCCCTGAAGGAGCGCTCGGATGCATCGGAGGCGACGAAATCGCGTTCAACGCGGCAGCCCGGGAGATCATGGACCGCCACGGCGTGGTCGTAAACGATCTGCACACGTACGTACGGCCTTACCTGGACCGCTATCAACGGCCCCGCAACGTCCACTTCACGCCAGAAGGCTGCGAGTACCTGGCGGGCAAGGTCGCTCGAGTCATCCTGAACTCGATTTGCGATCAGAAGCCGCCTTTCGAGATGGGCGAGGTGAAGGCCCCCGTGTTCCCCGACCGGAGGTTTGATATTCGCGACTTCGGAGCGAAAGCCGGCGAGCGGGCCCCGAGCACCGAAGCGATCGCCGAAGCCATCGCGGCGTGCACCGCTGCCGGCGGCGGACACGTCGTGGTGCCGCGAGGCGTGTGGACCACGGGCGCGATCCGCTTGCGGAGTAACATCGATCTGCACCTGGAAGCGGGCGCGGAGCTGCGGTTCAGCACGGACCCGAAGGATTACCTGCCGCCGGTGTTCGTGCGCTGGGCGGGACTGGAATGCCGCAACTACTCGCCGTTGATCTACGCCGAAGGCTGCACGAACATCGCGATCACCGGCGCCGGCACGCTCGAAGGCCAGGGTCGACCCTGGTGGGGCTGGGTGAAGGAGCAGGACCGCGTCGCGCGCGAACTGTACGCGATGGTCCTGCGGGACGTGCCGGCCGACCGGCGCATCTTCGCCCGCGAGGACAAGCCGCTCCGTCCGCAGTTTTTCCAGCCGATCAACTGCACGAACGTGCTCATCGAAGGCGTGACCTTCACCAGCGGCCCGTTCTGGACGATCCAGGCGGTCTACTGCGAGAACGTGTTCGCCCGCGGGATCACCATAACCAACGAAGGCCCCAACAATGACGGCCTCAACGCCGACTCGTGCCGAAACGTGATCGTCGAGCATTGCACGTTCTCGACAGCCGACGACAGCGTCGTGATGAAGTCGGGGCTGAACGAGGACGGGCGGCGCGTGGGCCGGCCGACGGAGAACGTCATCGTACGCCATTGCCGAATGACCCGAGGCCACGGCGGCGTCGTGATCGGCAGCGACATGTCCGGTGGGGTCCGCAACATCTTCGTACACGACTGCGACTTCAACGGGGAAACGATCGGCATCCGCCTCAAGTCCTCGCGGGCGCGCGGCGGCACGGTCGAAAACGTATGGTATCGGGACATCGAAC
>JAPKGY010000666.1 GCA_026647385.1 Phycisphaerae bacterium
GCCCTGCGCGTCGGCGACACCATCGGCGAGCACGAAGTCCACTTCGGCGCCCTGGGCGAAACCCTCACGCTCAGGCACACCGCCCACACGCGCGATACGTTCGTCAAGGGCGCGCTCCGCGCCGCCGCCTGGCTGGCCGGAAAAACCCCCGGCCGATACCACATGCACGACGTGCTCTGAAAGCCGATCTCCCGATCGCACGCGATGCGCCGATCGCGCCCTCACTCGTACCGCAGTGCTTCCACCGGGTCGAGCCGTGACGCCTTGAAGGCGGGATAGATGCCGCTGAAGATGCCGGTGAGAATGGCCATCACCAGCGCGTAGACGATCACCCGCGGGGCGGTGTAGGTCTCGATCACCCGCGTGGTCTTCTCGATCAGGTCGGTCATGAGGAACCCGACCGCGACTCCGAAGGCGCCGCCCAGCAGGCTGATGATGCCGGCCTCGATCAGGAACTGCGACAGGATGTCCCATCGCTGGGCCCCGACTGCCATGCGCACGCCAATCTCCCGCGTGCGCTCGGTCACCGAAACCAGCATGATGTTCGCGATCCCGATCCCGCCGACAACCAGGCTGATCCCCGCGATGCTGTACAGCACGATACTGAAGATCATCGTCACCTCGCCGAGCTGACGACGCTGCTCCTCCTGGCTGAAGATCTGGAAATCATCCTGCTTGCCCGCCCGCACGTTGATGTTGTGCCGCCGGCGCAGCTCGCGCTTGATTTCGTGGGTCGCGGCGTCGACTTTGTCCGCCCTCGCCGCCTGGACCGAAATCGAATGCACGAACCGCACGAACTGAGTGCCAAACAACCGATTCATCGCGGTCGTCACCGGAACGATGACCTGCTGATCGACGTTCCTGAAGCCGATGTTGCCCTTCTGCTCCATCACCCCAATGATCCGGAACGGCACCGAGCGGATCTTGATCGTTCGCCCGACCTCGGGGGCGTTGCCGAACAGTTCCTCCGCCACCTTGCTTCCCAGCACCGCGACCTTCTGCTCCGAAGCCACGTCTTCCCGTGTGATGAATCGCCCGCGCGCCACCTTGTAGTTGAACATGTCGCTGTAGGACGGGCCCGTGCCCAGGATGGTGTACTCGTTGTTGCGGCTCATGTTCTTGACCGAGGCCGACCCGCTGACCTCAGGGGCCGCCGCCTTGACGTTCGGGCAGTTGCGCGGATCGGAGATGGCCTCGGCGTCCTCGATCGTCAGGGTCTGAAAAATCCCCACCGAACGCCCGCCCACCTTGGCCATGGCCGGCACCACGGTGATCGTTTCGCTGCCCAGCGACTCGAACCGCTCGACGATATCACGCTGCGTCCCCTCCAGAATCGACATGGCTGAAATCACCGCCCCCACCCCGATGATCACGCCGAGCGTCGCCAGCAGCGACCGCAGCAGGTTCGCCCGCAGTCCGCGAATCGCCATCATGAAGATCTGCAACGCGAACATCACGAGTTCCCCGCTGAGGAGCCCCTCTCACCCGCCGGCGGCGTCTCCGCCTGAAGCCGCTCGCCCAGCAATTCGCGGCGGAACGCCTCGTCCACCCGCCGATCCTCGAGCACCTTCCCGTCCTTCATTCGAATCACGCGTTGGGCCTGGGCGGCCACCGCCATCTCGTGGGTGACCAGAATGATCGTCACCCCCTCGCGGTGAAGCTCATGGAACAGGCTCAGGATCTGCTCGCCCGTTCGCGAATCCAGGTTGCCCGTCGGTTCGTCGGCCAACAGCAGCGGCGGGTTGTTCACCAGGGCTCGGGCGATGGCCACGCGCTGCCGCTCGCCGCCCGAAAGCTCGTTCGGCTTGTGGTGGGCCCGCTGGGCCAGACCCACCCGATCCAGCGCCCGCAAAGCCGTTGCCCGCGCGCCGCTCTTGCGCGCGTAGACCAGCGGAACAGCCACGTTATCCAAAGCCGTCGTCCGATTAATCAGGTTGAACGTCTGAAACACGAAGCCGATGTACGTATTGCGAATCCGGGCCAGCTTCCGATCGCTCAGGCGATCCACCCGCTGCTCGTCGAGGAAGTAGTGCCCGCTCGTCGGACGATCCAGGCAACCGATCAGGTGCATCATCGTGCTCTTCCCGCTGCCCGATGCCCCCGTGATACTCACGAATTCGCCGCGCCGAATGGCCAGATCCACCCCATCCAGCGCATGGACGATCGAGTCCCCCATCCGGTAATGCTTCATGATGCCCTGAATACGAATCATCCGTTTTGACTCTCGCCACGGCGAATCTTCGATTCTGACTTTTTGACGTTTCTCCTTTACTTCTTGCTCTTCTGCCTCTCCTCCGCCTCCTTCTCCTTCTCCGTCTGCTGCGGGAGCTGGACCCAGACCCTTTCCCCGACCGTGAGGCCTTCGATCACCTCGACGTCGATTCCGTTGTCGATCCCGAACTTGCACACGCGGAACTCCGAGTCCGGCCTGCCGGTGACCGGGTTTTTGGTGACGAGGTACACGCCGTGGCGGTCGCTGTTGGGGTCCTTCTGAATCGCATCGTAGCTGACGAGGATCGCGTTCCGCACCGACCGCACGGTGAAGTGAGCCTCGCATTGCGTATTCAGCAGGCCCACCAGCTTGTTTCGGTTTTCGCTGGTGATGCGGATCCACACCTTGAACGTGGCGATGGCCTGCACAATCTGCGACTGCGGCGCGATTCGCTCGATCGTCCCGTGGAACCTCTCCTGGGCGAACGACTCGACCGTAATCTCGACCTTCTCCGTCGGATCGAATGTCCCCTCCGGCAGCGTCGCCGGCGGCACCTCCTGCAAAGCCGGCGCCGACGCGGGGCCGCCCTCATCCGGCGCGATATAGCCCGGCACCGCCGACGGCGGAGCGAGTTCGCGAACGTCCCCGATATCCGCCTCGTCCACGTTGACCACCGCATAGATGTGGCTC
>JAPKGY010000667.1 GCA_026647385.1 Phycisphaerae bacterium
TCCTCATTGCTTGACCGTGTCGCGCCGTCCACCCACGAGGTAGCCGGCTCCGACACGGCCCTCGGACTTAATTCACGGGCGGGCATCGCAGGGTCCGCCGCGCCGCTGGAACGGGCGGGGAAACCGTACCCGCGATTCCACGCGTTGCGGCGGCCCGCCCGGGCCGGTTTCAAAAGGGTCAACGCATTTCTCGTACCAAGGGCTTGTGAATGGCGGCTGAGCCGGTCAGGCAGGCCTTCGGTTTCAGTAAATCGCTTGTGGGTAAGAACTTACCAGCGGGAAAGGCCCTGCGGGGACGAATGGGGCGAGTGGACCGGTTTGCGGCGGACTGCCGATGATCGGCGAGTATTCTCGCCGCTTGAGCTGCACGGAGCATGCAGTTGCGGCGACCGGTTACACCAGGCCGAGTTTTTCCAGGCGATACCGCAGGGTTCCCCGCGGGATTCCGACCAGGCGGGCGGCCTCGGTGATGTTCCCATTTGCGTGGGTGAGGGCCGCTTCCAGCAGTCGTCGCTCGACCTCGGCCAGCGATAAGGAGCCGGCGGAAAAATCCAGTTCGATCGTGCCGGTCGAAGAAGCCGGTGGCGGCGCAACCGCCGCAGCCCTGAGTCCGAGGTGCGAGGGCAGCAGAACATCGTCGTCGCCCGTCACCAAGGCTTGCAGGATAACGTGGGCAAGCTCGCGGACATTTCCCGGCCAGGGGTGTCGGCGCATGGCTTCCCGGGCCTCCGGCGTGAGCGACGGTACCGGCCTCTGCAACTGCCGGCTGAACTGGTCCAGGAAATGCTCAGACAGCGCCCACAAGTCATCAGGCCGCTCGCGCAGCGGAGGCAGATTGATCTGGAACATCTTCAGCCGGTGGTAAAGATCCATCCTGAACAGGCCGGCCCGAGCCTGCTGTTCCAGATCGGAGTTCGTCGCCGCGATGATGCGGGCGTCGATCGTTCGCTCGGTTGTGGCGCCCACCCGGCGGAATCGGCCGGTCTCGATCGCCACGAGCAGTTTGCCCTGCATGTGCTGCGGTATGTCGCCGATCTCGTCCAAGAAGAGCGTCCCTCCGTTCGCCGCTTCGAGCAACCCTTGTTTGGCGGCCTTGGCGTCCGTGAAGACGCCTCGCTCGTGCCCGAAATGCTCCATCTCGAACAGATTCTCCGGGATGGCCGTACAGTTCACGTGAATGAAAGGCCCGCTCGGATTCGATCCCCGCCGATGAATGTATCGGGCCACCATCTCCTTGCCCGTGCCCGTTTCTCCCGAGATCAGCGTGGCGGTCAGCCCGATTCCTGCGCGCGGCGGCATCTGGGCGATCTTGTCCGCCACGGCGACGACCTGCTTCATGGCCTGGCTGGCGGCGATCAGCGTGGTCTCGGCCTGCACGTCACCCGAACGGTCGTCGATCCGCTCCGCGAGTTCGCGGCTCTTGAGCAGACGCTTGACCAGGTGGCTCATTTCCTTGACCGACAGGGGCTTCTCGATGAAATCGGCGGCTCCCTGCTTCATCGCCGAGACCGCGCTGGTCACCGTACCGAACGCCGTCATGACAATGATCGGGACGTCGATCCGTTCGTCGCGGGCTCGGGCGAGCAGGTCGATGCCGCTCATGTCCGGGAGCTGCAAGTCGAGGAGGACGAGGTCCGGCCGTTGGCGCTGCAGTTCCGCCCAGCCTTCCGAAGCCGTGGCCGCCAGCCTGCAGACGTGCCCTCCCTGCTCGAGGCTCATCTCGAGGGCAACCCGAAGGTTCGCATCGTCGTCAACGATCAGGATATCAGCCATGGTGCGTCATCGATTCGCGAAAACGCTGTAGCCAGGCCAGAACACGGTCGACGATCTCGACGATTCGTCCCTGGCGCCGAGCCGTCTCGACGTCGATATCATCCCGCATTCCGATCGCTTCCGCCAGCCATCGTATGCCGGTGAGCGGGCTTCGGATGTTATGGACGACGCAGCGAAGAACCTGGCCGGCCACCAGCCGCCTCTCCTGCTCGACCAGTTGCGCCTGCATCGCGACGATGCTGGACGCCATATCATTGACGTCATTCGCCAGTTCGCCGAGTTCGTCGCGCGACGACGAACGGATCCGGTACAGCAGATTTCCCCGTCCGAGCTCCGAGGCTGCGTCGCGCAGGGATGCAATCGGCTGGATCACCCATCTGCGGGCCAGCCTCAGCCCCAGGAACCCCAGCCCCAGTCCGCAGAGCGCGTTCCCGCCGAGAATCCGGAGGATCGTGGCCTCGGTGTCTGATCGGCTGGAGTCTCCCGGGCCCGGTCCGTCCATGTTCGCGATCCCGGCGGCTGACCCGGAATGCCGGTCATCGCGCCATTCGCCGTTCACCGCGTTGATCGAAGGCGCCTCCGCCGATCGCCGCTCCAGAAACGAGCGGTAATAAAGCAGCAGACACCACGAACACAGAGCGAAGTTCGCCGCCAGCGTGATGACGTACAGAAAGGCGAGCAGGCCGAATTTATGCCGGAGCTTCATGGTGTTATTGTAATGGTGGTTGATACTTCCAATTGGACGGCGCGGAGTTGGCCGGGTCAGCCGTGCGCAAAACGTGGCCCCCGATGTAGGCCACGTTCAGCTTGCCCTCGTGACGAAGGGACGGGAACCAGACCTGCCGACCCGCCTGGTCCGACGGCCAGGCCCGGCTGACCGTCCGCCTGGAGCACTGCCAGCCCTGGTTCGACCACTACCAGCGCCGGCTCGAATCCGGCGAGTGGCTGCGCTGCGACGAGCGCTTCGAGTGGCCGCTGCACGACGGCGTCAACCGGCTGGAGTGCCGGGCCGTCAACGCCCTCGGCCGCGCCGGCACGGCCTGCCGCCTCGACGTTGCCTACGCGCCGGCGCGGTGGTAGCAAAGGGGACGGAGCCCTTTTTCATCAAGAGTTACTGATAGCGC
>JAPKGY010000668.1 GCA_026647385.1 Phycisphaerae bacterium
TTCAGCCGCA
The DNA here is from genome assembly GCA_026647385.1 of Phycisphaerae bacterium. Classification (GTDB taxonomy): domain Bacteria; phylum Planctomycetota; class Phycisphaerae; order UBA1845; family PWPN01; genus JAPKGY01. Next base: position 11 of record JAPKGY010000668.1, read on the forward strand.
GCGCTGCCGACGGGCGATCCCCAGGTCGCCCGTGGCGCCTACCTGGCGCGCGCCGGCAATTGCGCCGGCTGCCACACCGAACGCTTTTGGGACGTTCGTTCTGCACGCCTCTGGCGCCGGCACGGAACCCGGTGCCATAATCCCCGGCAGTCCAGTGGTCGCCCAAACCTGTCGGTGTTGTGTTCCATCCCGCGCGGAGGTGTGCGTGAGGGGTCGTGTAGGTTCGCGTTCGAATAGCCGCGCGGGTCGCCGAGGCGACGAGCGCTGAAGCCTGCGCCTCTCCTATCGCATGTTCGGACTGGAATGTCGCGGATCGTTCTCTGGCTACGTCCGTTTGAACTGCTTTTCGATGTCGCTGAGGCTGAGGCTGAGGGAGGTGGGGCGGCCATGGGGGCAGTTGGTGGAGCGTTCGACGAGGTCGCGCTGGGCCATGAGCTGGGCGATCTCCTCGGGGGCGAGCGGATCGCCGGCCTTCACCGCCGCCTTGCAGGCCATCATCGAGAGCAGGTCGTTGAGCAGCAGTTCGCTGGAGGCAGGTGCCTCCCGGTCGGCCAGGCGATCCAGCGCGTCCCGCAGGAACTCGCGGGCCCGCTCCGGCTTCAGCAGGCTGGGCAGCGCGTGGGCGGCGATCGTGCTCGGGCCGTACGGGCTCAACTCGAAGCCGAGCTTCGACCAGGCGTCGGCGTGCGATTCGATGAGGGTGACCTGGTCGGGCGTGACGTCGATCGTTTCGGGGATCAGCAGCCGTTGCGATTCGAGCAGTCCGTGGCTCACCTGTTCGGACATCGCTTCGTAGAGCACGCGTTCGTGCAGCGCATGCTGGTCGACGATAATCAGCCCGTCGTCGGTCTCGGCCAGCAGGAACGCGTTGTGCACCTGCATGATGTTTCGGTAGGGCGTTGGCTGATGCGCGAGCGGGGTAGCCGGCGGCTCGGTCGCCCCGAACATCGATGGCGACGGCGCAAGGGGTGAAGGAATCGGCTCGGGCGGCGCCGGCGGCGGAAGCGATGGTGCGGTGTGGCCGGCCGGAGTGAGGCTCGGCGGACCGCCGCGGCTCCAGGAAGGCCCGCCCAAACTCGGCGAGCCGACGAGCGGCGAGGTCCGCTTGAAGAAGTCGGCGATGGACTGACGCACTTGCCGGCGGCGGTCGGCGTCGAGTTGCTCGGTGGTCTCGTCGGCGGCGCCCGCGTCGGCCGTCATCCGCTCGGCCCGATAGTCGGGGGTGAGGTTCTCGTTGAGCAGACGATCGCGCAGGGCGCTGAGCACCTGCGAGTAAAGCAGGTTCGAGTCCCGCCAGCGGACTTCGATCTTGGTCGGATGGACGTTTACGTCCACTTCGGACGGGTCGATTTCGATGGCCAGGAAGAAGATGGGCTGGCGCGTGTGCTCGATGAGCCCGCGGTAGGCTTCGCGGACGGCGTGGGTGATGAAGCGGTCGCGGATGTAGCGGCGGTTGAGAAAGACGTACTGCCACTTGCTCGACGATCGGCTGTCCGCCGGCAGGCCGGCGAATCCGGAGATTCTCAGCCCGCGCTCCTCGCGTTTGAATTCGAGCAGATGACCGGCCAGGTCGGGGCCGTAGAGGTCGGCGATGCGCGAACGCATGGTGTCCGCCGGCCTGAGATGGTGTACCGCCCGCCCGTTGTGCGACAGGCGAAACTCGACGCCGGTGTTGGGCAGGGCGATGCGGGCGATCTGCTCGGTGATGTGGCCCATTTCCGTCTGGGCGGATCGGAGGAATTTCCGTCGGGCGGGTACGTTGAAGAAGAGTTCGCGCACTTCGATGGTCGTGCCCGGCGGGCCGCCGGCCACCCTGACCGGTTCGATCCGGTCGGCGATCATGAGCACTTCGTGGGCCTGTTCGGTCCCCGTCTGTCGTGAGACGACCCGCAGTTGCGACACGGCACCGATGCTGGCCAACGCCTCGCCCCGGAAACCCATCGTGCGGATGGCGAAGAGATCCTGCTCGCTTTGCAGCTTGCTGGTCGCGTGCGGCAGGACGCTGCGGGCGAGGTCGTCTCCGTCCATGCCGCAGCCGTCGTCGGTCACGCGGATGAGCTTGGTGCCGCCCTGGTCGACGGCCACCTCGATCCGCGTCGCCCCGGCGTCGAGGCTGTTCTCGACGAGCTCCTTCACCACGCTGGCGGGGCGCTCGATCACCTCGCCGGCGGCGATCTTGTTCACGAGCAGGTCGGGCAGGATCTGGATACGCGGCATTGGTGCTTCCGTGCGTTACGACGGCAATCGGGGCCTCGGGCGAGTATAGTGCCCGGCTGCGCGGGGTTCAAACGGGTGGGAGGTGGGGTGGGTGTCCTGGGGTCGTGGTGAAACAGAGCGGAGAACCGGGCTCACAGAGAAAGCCGAACCGGGCTCACAGAGAAAGCGGAACCGGGCTCACAGAGAAAGCGGAACCGGGCTCACAGAGCCCGGCTCGGAAGGGGGTGTTCACCAATGGGTGTGGACCGGCGCGGTGATTCGGGGATGTTCGTCGCGGAGTGGACTGCTCGATCACCTGAGGAGTTGGACCCCGCCGGAGCCTTTGCGGACTCGGCCGATGACCACGGCGTCGAGGCGCTGGCGGCGGAAATGGCCGAGCACCGCGTTGGCGAAGTTCGCCCGCACGATCAGCGTGTAGCCGATGCCCATGTTAAAGACGCGGAACATTTCATCGCGTTTCACGCCCACCGACTGCAGGAACTTGAAGATCGGCGGTACAGGCCAGCTCTTCGTGTCGATCTCGGCGTAGAGCCCGTCGGGTATGACCCGAACGACGTTGCCGGGCAGTCCGCCGCCGGTGATGTGAGCCATCGCCCGAACAACGCGCTTGACGCGGTATCGCCGCAGGACCGCAGTGACCGGCCGAACGTAAATGCGGGTCGGCT
>JAPKGY010000669.1 GCA_026647385.1 Phycisphaerae bacterium
GTCGGGGACGACCTACCCCGTTTCCGTCGGCAAAGCCGGATATCCGACGGCTGCCGGGAACGTGCAGGTCGTGGCGGGCGAGGTGCGCCGCGCTGATTTCAACCTCGGCGCGGGCAGCCATCCGCCGGTCATTGCGCAACATCCGTCGAGCGTGGTGGCGGAGCCGGGTACCGCCGTCCTTTTGGCCATCCGGGCGGCGGGAACCGACGCCCTCACCTACCAGTGGCAGAAGAACGGGGGGAACCTGACCGACGGCGGGAACGTCACCGGGGCTACCACGGACCTGCTGCAGATCAGCAATGTCTCGGCGGCTGACGCCGGCGAGTACCGCTGCCTGGTCAGCAACACCTACGGCAGCGCGACGTCCGATCCGGCTTTACTGACCCTGACGACGCAGATGATTTCGTTCATCGTCGAAAGCCGCTCGGGAGGACAGAACTTTGCGAGCTATTCGGAGACCGGGACCTGGACCTCCACGACCGGCAAGAGCACGGCTGCGGGGGTGACGGCCGGCATCGGTCATCGGTATTGCACGATCGGCAGCGGCGCGACGGCCATTTTCACTTTCACTCCGACGGCGACAGCCACGTACGAGGTCTTCACGACCAACTGCACCACGAGCAACAGCGGCAACCCACTGGTGCATAAAGTGACCCATGCCGGCGGAGCGGGCAACGTGAACGTCTGCCAGAACACGACCTGCACGCCGAACGCGTGCAACGTGTGGTATTCGCTCGGGCAATACACGCTCAACGCGAACACGACTTACAAGGTGACGTTGGACAGTTCGTCGGCCGCCGGCTCCGGACCGAGCGGCAACGCCGGCAGATCCGACGCGATCAAATGGCAGTCGGTCGGTCCCATCGCCCTGCCGCCGGTCATCACCCTGCAACCCCAGGACCAGAACGTGTGCCTGGGCACGACCGCGATGTTCACGGTCATGGTGTCCGGCACCCCGCCGTTCGCCTATCAATGGCAGAGGGATGGCCAGAACCTCGCCGACGACGGGCACTACACGGGATGCACGACGCCCACGCTGACGATTCAGGATTGCGACGCCGACGACATGGCGGACTATCGTTGCGTCGTCGCGAACGACTACGGCAGCGCCACGTCGGCCCCCGCCGCGTTGAACCTCAAGCCCCTCGGCCAACCGGGCGACTTCGACGGCGATGGCGACGTGGATCTCACGGACTTCGGCACATTTCAGAAGTGCCTGACAGGCGCGAACGTCACGCCGCCGGCAACCGGCTGCTCCGATGCCGATTTCGATTGCGACAACGACGTAGACGGCGCCGATCTGGCCAGGCTCACGAACTGCATGACCGGCCCGGAGATTCCGGGCTCACCGAGCTGCGCGAACTGAGACGGTGCGTGAGAAGCCCGGGGACGGTCCCCTTCGCCCAGTGCTTCTCACATACCCTCGGAGACGCGGGGCATCGGAGTCGTTCGAAATCACACCGGTATCGCGGGCATCCACTCCGAGGCACATACGGCGCGGGGCGCCGCGGCGACCTGAAGCCCGCGGCTCTTTACCGGGTGACAGGACGGCGGGGCCGCCTTCCATGCCAGCGATCACATGAGACCGGCGGCACATTGAATCACCGGCTGGACAACGGTCCGTGTCGCAAGTGGTATGATTGCGGTAGCGATCGCGAAACACGTACATGTAAACGTATACGGATCGATGCAGTGGTCGGCAGGACGTCGAAAAAACGCGTGGTGATGGCCCCGGCTGGTCAGGCTGCGGGATGTCGATCGCAGCTTCGACCTGGAGTTCTGGCGCCGAGTGGGGGCGGAAGGACGTTTCGCCGCCGCTTGGCAGATGGTCAAGGAGGTTGTTGCGATTCGAGGCGGCGGTGGACGTCAACGCCGACTTCAGAGATCTGTTGCAAGATTCGTCCGACGCCGGCGTTCGCTATCTGGTCGTCGGCGCGCACGCACTCATCGATCACACTGAACCCCGCTGCACAAAGGATTTGGACATCTGGGTGGAGCCGACGCAGGCCAATGCGGCTCGGGTGTGGAAGGCGCCGCGTCAATTCGGCGCCCCCGTGGCCGGCGCGACGCCAGCTGACTTCACGAACCCGGACCGCGCGGAAGAGACGCGTTCGAACCACGTATGGCGATGTGCGAGTATACGCCCTCAGCCGGGCGGATCTCATTCGCACAAAGCAATCCGCCGGGCGCCCGCAAGATCTGCTGGATCTGGATAGACTCAAAAAACGCGGCGGGAAACGCCGTTCCGCTTCAAAGCGGAAAGGTCGGCGGCGATCATAAGAATTGTCCAAGTCGCAATGCGTCGGCCACCAGACAGAACACGACGATCAGGGCGAACAGATTGATCCGGATGAAGACTTTTCGGAACGCGGTTCGCTCGTCCCGGCCGGGGTAGAGGAGGGTGGCGCCGCCGACGCCGAGCCAGATCGATACCGCAACGATCAGCAGGCTCCAGGGCAGGCGGATAAAACCCTGCATCACGACCGGGAACACCGCACCGGCCACGGCGGCCGCCAGCACCCACATGAAGGTCACGCGACGAAGCTGCAGCGGAGCGAATACCCGCGTCAGCGTGGGCAGGCCGGCGCGAGCGTACTGCTCCCCGATCAGAAGCAGCAGCAGCCAGAAGTGCGGCACCTGCCAGATGCCCAGCAGGAAGGCGGGCAGCAGAATCCGCCCATCGGTGGGCGAGCCGCCGGCAGCCACGTACCCCACCACCGGAGGGATGGCTCCGATCACCGCGCCGGGCACCGCGGCAAAGGCGGTGACCCGCTTCAGGTAGGTATACAGCACTATGGGAGAATATAATTACCCGGAGCTTTTTTTGACCATCCATCCCCGGGACGCGGCGCCGCGGGGCATTCGGGAAGGCGATAC
>JAPKGY010000067.1 GCA_026647385.1 Phycisphaerae bacterium
ATGCACAGCTACGCGGAATGCCCGTCGTCCCGCGATAAAATCAGCCGGTCCCGACGATCCAGCGATAAAGCACATGGTCCAGTTTTGAAGGCCGTGTCATATGGCCCATCCGATGGATTGGTTGATGGATCGGGAAACTTGCTCTGCCACGGCGGTATGGCCACGCTTCCGCTCGGGCTCGGTTTCATCGTGCATACCTTTGTTGCGTTTCGCGCGAGCATGGGGATTCGGATGTGCATCAACCTCCACGAAACTCGTCTTGGCACCCGCAGTGGTAGGATTCAGCTCATGCAGTGGCTTGCGGTTGCAGCTATTCTGGCGATGGTTTGTGCAGCGGTAGGTGGCAGCCAGTCGAAGACTGGGCGCGAAGATCCGCTGCTCGACAAATTGATTGGCAAGTGGACGATCACTCGGAAATTTCCGAACAGGACGGTGACGAATACCGCAGAGTGCGCCTGGGTCTTGCAGCATCAATATGTGAAGATTCACATGAAGGACACGGCGCAGCCGAGCCAATACGAAGCGGAGATCTTCATCGGCTACGACGAGGAGAAAAAGCGATACGTCGCACATTGGATCGACGTGTTTGGCGGGGGATTCAGCGCGACACTCGGCTTCGGCACAAAGAAGGGAAACCAGATCGAGTTCGAATTCAAGTACCCCGACGGCGAGTTGAAGAACACGTTTACTTGGCACGAGGATTTGAATACTTGGACGAGCGAGATCATCCAGCAGGATGAGAAGGGCACCTGGGTGCCCTTCTGCACGGACACCTATCGTCGCATGTAGCGGGGACTCGAGGCCGGGTCGGCTCGCTGGACGTCGCATGCGGTTTTGCGAGTGAGCGAACCGCGTCCGTCTGCGCGGCTCGCGTAGGCCGACAGCCGGAAGAGCGCTCTGCAACCCACGCCGAGGGTAGTCCGTTTTTCCAGTATGCCGACGGATTTGCCGGAACTGATCGCCGCGATGACGTTCTTCGGGGTGTTCGCGTTGGCGCCTATCCTCTATCTGCTGCTTCGGCACCAGAGGGTGATGGCCGAGTTGATTCACAAGAACGCGACCGGGGCGACGGCTGAGAAGGTCGAGGCTCTCGAGGGGGAGGTTCGTTCTCTTCGCGCTGCGCTGCTGGCTCGTGGGATCGAGAGCGAGAGCAGCCTGGCGAGCGAGAGCGTGATCGAAGAAAGAACGCAGGACGTTTCTGCCCAATAGGGGGCGCGTGGCGAGCGGGCGATCACGCAGCAACCGACGACGCCGGAGTCGGGATTCGCAGACTATTCCGCTTGCTTCGTCGTGCAGGTGCCGGCAGGGGGCGTGTTCGACGCGAGTTTGTCGGCTTTGTCGGTCGAGTCGCCCGGAGCGCCGCCCGGCGTGACCGGCGGCATGTCGGTCGAGGGCGCGATGAAGGTCTTCCAACTCCAGGCCATGAGGGCCATTGCGAGAGTGAGAAGCGCGAAGGCGAGAACGAGGCGGACGCCAGCCGTTTTCGATCTTCGCGGGAGGCTTCTGCGAACGTTTGGATAGAGTTCGGAGGGGGCCGTGATGAGGAAATCGTCGAGCGAGAGGGAGATCTGCCTCATGTCGAGCCAGAAGCGCGAGCAGGATTCGCACGCTTCCAAGTGCGCTCGCAGGACTTCGGGGGGGGTGACCAGCGAGTCGCCGCGAGACAGTTCTGCGACCGCTTCGCGGATCCGAATGCACGCTTGAGGCAGCGAAGTCTCAGGCATCTTCTTTATCTCCGAACATCGGCAGTTTTCGCCTGAGGGCTTCGCGACCCCGGCCGAGTCTGCTTTTTACCGTACCGACGGGCAGGCGCAATTCCGCGGCGATTTCGTCCACAGGAAGGCCTGCGATGTGGTGCATAACGACGACGATGCGGTGCTCCTCGGAGAGGCTCGCGAGGGCGGTTTCGAGCGCCCTCCTCATGGCGAGTTGGTCTCCGGCTTGATCGGGTCTTTGGCCCGGCCAGGCTGCGAGGAGGCTCTCGTCGAAGTCGTCTATGGAAACGCTTCTCGCTCCCTTGCGCTTGCGGAGCAGGTCTATGGAGGCGTTGCTCGCCGTCTTGCAAAGGTATGCGAGGACTCCCTGTTCGCCGTTGAGGGACGCCAGGCGCCGGTAGGCCCTCAGGAAGGTCTCTTGGACCACATCCTTGGAGTCCTCCGGGTTGCCAAGCATTCCTAAGGCAATGGTGTACACGCGATCCTGGTGGCGATGAAAGAGGCTCTCGAAGGCGGCCTGTTCGCCCTGCCGAGCACGATCTACGAGCTCCGCATCGGTCAATGCGGCCAGCGAGTCGAGCCTCCTATGTCCACTCATAGGCAGTTACGGAACGGATGTGCCCAGGTTCCTTCAGATTACAAGGCCGGGGCAAAGAAAGTGCCGAACCTCCTAAAATTTTAGATGCCGAAGGAATTGGAAAGGTTTGCGGCATTCGGGGCCGTCCAGCCGTAGGGAGATTCGTGGGTTCCTTCTCGCAGGCGTTTCGTCGGACGCCCGTCTCGATCGCCCTGATGATGGTGGCCGGGGCCTCGTTCCTGGGGCTGTTTCTGCTGTCTGGGAGTCGGGGCGGCGGGGGCGACGTGGTGTCGGGTCTGTGGTTCGACTCGGGGGACTGGGCTGCTCGGCCGTGGACCCTGCTGACCTATGCGCTCGTGAACCCCGGGCCGCTGGCGCTCCTATGCAACCTGATCGGGCTGTACTTCTTCGCGATGGCTTTGGAGTCGAGGTGGGGGAGTCGTCGGTTTGGGTGGGCGTTTGCCGCGGTGGTCGCTTCGTTCTCGTTCGCGGCTTGGATCGGGGCGATGATCCTGGGGAAGCCGTACGTTTTGAACTCGATGGGACCGGCTGTGGCGGCTGTGGTGGTCGCCTGGGGCGCGGTGTATCCGCGGACGCCGGTGATGCTGTATGCGGTGCTGCCGATCGAGGGCCGGTGGATCGCGTGGGGGACGGGTGTGCTGGCGACCGTGGCTCTGTCGTACGGAAACCCGCCGATGGCCTTATTCCTGGCCCTGCCGTTCGTCCTGTCGGCTCTGTACGGGGCCGGGCGGCTCCGGCTGCCGGAGGTGGGTCGTCGGGGCAAGGGAAAGCGATCTCACGACTATGAGGGGCTGGACTGGGATCGGCGGCGGGAGGCCGAGGCCGAACGGCGGCGGCTGAAGGAACTCTTCGAGCGATCCTGGCGGGAATCGGACGACGAGCCGGGCGCGAAGTCCTCGTAAACCCTGGCGATTGTTCGCGAATTGGAATCGGGTGAAACAATCCGGGCCCGCCGACGGTATTATAAGTGTGCCGGCGGAAACGTCGGCGACGTCTAATTTCCCTTGACCGGGAAAGCGGGGGACCCAAGACCCGGGGCGAATGTCGTGAGAGCGACAAGGGTAACTCTTGGCCCGAGCCCGTCAGCTAACCCCGTAGACGAAGCAAGAGCCGGAAGACCCGGGCAGCGACGCCCAAATCAGGTTGACAGGCTGTGCTTCGAAAGACGCACGGCTTTTTTGTTAGCCACTGTTGGAAGGCTTATTGCGAGTCAGGCACGGTCAGAGAAAGAACCGTCGCGATCGGCACTTTCGCCGACCGGCTCGGCCATTGGCCGGCTAGACACCTCCTGACAGAGGGGCGTGCCTTCGAAGCGGAAGGCACGCCCTCTATCTTTGTGGGGGCATGGATTGCCTGCCGAGGCTCCGGGGGGCGGCTTGCGGGCAGGCGGCGACACTCGTGCCTCGATCGCGAGTCGAAGCGTCTATACTCACGAGGGCCCCACGATGCTTGTTTTTCTTTTCGAGTTACTCTTTTCGTTCGCGATTGCGGCTGGGCCGGGAGTCGGCAATTCGGCGGTTCCGGCGGCAGCGGCGGCTGTTCCTTCCGTGGCGCAAGACGCGGTCGGCACGGTCAACGGCGAGCCGATTCTGCGAAGCGATTACTTCAACCGAATGGAGTTCATGAGCGGAGTCGGGACGGTTCTCAACGGGCGGTTCGTGCAGTCTCCGCCTGCGTTCTTGGCGATCGAGCGACTGATTAACGACCGCCTGGTTCTGCAGTTGGCCAAGTCGAAGGGAGTTTCGCCGACGGCGGGCGAGATCGAGAACTCGTTGAAGGAGCACTTGTCACGGGAAGGAGATAGGATCAAGATCCTCTCCGATTTCGGAGTGCCGCAGTCCGAACTGAAGGCGCTCGTCGCAGTCGAACTCGCGCAATTCAAATTGGCGACGATGGGCGTGACGGTGACCGATCAACAGGTGACCGAGTACTACAACACGAACAAGGCGTATTTCACGACGCCGGCGAAGGTGAAGTTGAAAGTCATCGTCGTGAAGTCGGTCACGGACCGGGACAAGGTGGACATCGCGTTGAAAACGCGGCCGTTCTCCGACGTCGCCCGCGAGATGTCGACGGATTTGACGAAATTCGACGGCGGCGATCTGCCTGAAGTGGATGTGGGCCGCCTTCCGCAGAACACGCTGAACGAAGTGAGCCGGACGGCCGAGGGCCAGATGACCGCTTGGATCGAATCCGAAGGCGCGTTCCTCAAGTATCTCGTCGAGAAGAAGGAGGAGGCAAAGCAGTTGCCGCTCGATCCTCAACTGCGCGAGTCCATTCGCAAACAGTTGATGGTGTCCATCGGACAGACGAAGAACGACCTCAAGAAGATGATGGACGAACTGAGGAAGAGCGCTAAGGTGCAACTGTCGTCGCCCGGCCTGCAGAAGTTGTGGGACGCGTACATCAAGGATTACCTTCTGCAATCCGGCGGGGGGTAATGCTGAAGATCGTCGGGCTCGGCCCCGGCTCGAAAGACGGGATTCCGTCGGCGAACCTCGAGGCCTTGCGAAATGCGAGGCGCGTGATCCTTCGAACCGCACGCCATCCATCGGCTGAGGTCTTGCGCGGTGAGGGGATCGCTTTCGAAACCTGCGACGATCTCTATGAATCGAGCCAGGCGTTCGATGAACTGTACACGGCGATTGCGGAGCGAGTGATTTCCGCCGGGGAGGGGGCCGTTTACGGCGTGCCGGGTCATCCTCTTTGCGGCGAGGAGAGCGTTCGCATCCTGCTCGCGCGATGCGAGGCCGAAGTGTTTCCTGCGCCGAGTTTCATCGAAGTGACGCTCGCCGCGCTGCGAAAGCCCTTCAGCGGCGCGCTTCAGGTTTGGAACGCGCATGATCCGATGGCGCATTGGCCGGACGCGAGGGCGAATCAGATGGTGTACCAAGTGGACTCGCGCCAGGCGGCTAACGACGCGAAACTGCGTCTGCTGCAGTACTTCGATGCGGAGTCGCGTGCTTATCTCGTTTCGGACGCGGGCATCGCTACTGAGAAGGTGCTCGAAATCGAATTGAGTGAAGTGGACAAGCACGAAGTCGGGCCGATGACGACTTTGTACGTCGAAGGACTTTCGCTGGAGCGCCCCAAAGGTTTTTACGGACTCGTGGACATCGTTGATCGGCTGCTCGGGCCGGGGGGGTGTCCGTGGGACCGCGAGCAGACGCATGAGACCCTAAAGCGGCACGCGGTGGAAGAGACTTACGAGGTGCTTGCCGCGATCGATTCCGGCGATCCGGATCGGCTTTGCGAAGAGTTGGCGATCTGCTTCTGCAGAGCGTGATGCATGCGCAGATGGACGCGATCGAGGGTTTATACGACGTGGACGACGTGATCGCGCGGGTGAGCGAGAAACTCGATGAATGGCTGCGGCAACGGTTCCCGGCCGGTGCGGGCACGGCTCGTGACGCGCTGCCCGGACAGGGCGAGCGGCGTGGCCAGCACACCGCTAGCCGCGCAACCGGCTCCCGCAGCGGGCACAGTACCGCGCCTGTGGCGGGTTGAGGTAGCCACACCGGGTATTCGGGCAGCCGACGAGCGTATTGACCGGGACTCCGGGATCCGGGTGGCCGGCCCCGAAGAAGGCCCGCCCGAGCGTCCGGAAAGCACAGGTGACCGCCCGGATCACCGACCCGACCACCACGACGAAGAAGCCGACGAATCCGACGACCAGGAGTGTCAGGAGAACCGCGAAGGCGCTGGTTTCACCCAGGAGCATGGCGAACTACCCCCGCAGGGCCGCCAGCGCCGCCCCGCAGTAGATGCAGTACCGGTCGAACGGACCCGGATACGCCCCGCACGCGCTGCACCGCACGATCTGATCGACGAGCTGCACGCCGCAGTGTGTGCAGAAGTTGTCCTCGGGCTCGACCGCGCCGCCGCAGCCCGGGCAGCGCGTCAATCCGCCCAGCGTGACGCTGTCCACCGGCGGCCGGGCCGGCGCAGCGCCACGCGGCGCCGCCTCCTGCTCGAGAATCTGGAGCACCTCGGCGGCCGACTCGAAGCGCCGCTCGTGCCGGGCGTACAGCCGGCGAAAGACCTCGTCGAGCGTGGGCGGCGTGTCGGCCCGCAGCGTACTCGGCAGCTCGGCGCCGGCGGGCCGCTCGCCCGTGAGCAACTCAAAGAGGATCACGCCAACGGCGTAGAGGTCGCTGCGGGCGTCCGGTGGCAGGCGCCCGTCGCGCACCTCGGGGGCCATGTAGGCCAGCGTGCCGGCAAGCTGCGAGCCCTGCTCGTCCCGCGCGATCGAGGCGGATTGCATCACGATTGAGCGCAGGTCGTTTTCCGTCTTGACGCCCAGGCCGAAGTCTCCCACCTTCACGTCCTCGACGCGCAGCTCCACGAGCGACCGCGGCCCGAGGTTGAGCAGCACGTTGCCGGGCTTGAGGTCGCGGTGAATGACGCCGCCGGAATGGGCAACGCCGAGACCGGTCAGCACGCCACGGAGGATTGTCAGCAGTACGGGAAGCCCCAGTCCCTTGGGGTGCTGGTTGATGACATCGCGGAGCGACGGACCCGAGACGAGCTCCATGACGAGGTAGGGCGTGTCCGCGTAGGGATCGAGGCCGATGACCCGCACGATATTGGGGTGCCGCAGGCCGTGGACGACGATGCCCTCCGACCGCAGGTAGCGGACGTAGTCCGGCTCCGTGGGCAGCTTGACCGCGACGCGCTCGCTGTCCCAGACGTGATGCCGCGCCTGCCAAACCTCGCCGAACGCACCGCGCCCGAGCAACGACTCGAGGATGTACTCGCTGATGCGCAATCCGGGCTGGTAGCGCGTGATCATGCGGTCGGTCCCTCTCTCCCAGCGTGCTCCCCGAGCGGCGGGCCGGACAGGCGAGCCGTGGGCTGGAAGCGCGCGATCATTGCGAGCGCTCCGCGAGGTACTCGCATACGAAGTAATTGTACGTTCCCGCCAGGGCGAGCAGCGCCAGCGCGCCCAGCCACGCCCAGCCACCGGCAGGCCAGCCGCCGATAAGCAGCAGGCCCGCGACCGCGTTGACCAGCGTCAGGCTCGCGATCAGCACGACCCCGACCCAGTTCTCGCCGACTTCGAGCAACCGCCGAATGAACAACTGGCTGATCCAGGGCAGCACGGCGGCGATGACGAACCACGCCACGGTACGCCAGATGGCCTCCCAGAGTGCCGCGCGGCCGGCGGGTCCGGCCTGGTACAGCGCAATCCCGCCCGCGACCAGGGCCGCCAGCGCGACGTAACCCAGGATTCGCTCGCTCAGGCGCGACAGCAGTCCGCCCTTGGTTTCCATCGCCGGGCAGTGTATCACCGCGCGGCCCGGCGGACGTTCCACAGCCGACCCAATCGCGGAATGCCCGACACGTTCCGACGGTGCAAGGGCGGCGTAACGGGTAATAGGTGCACCGTCCGGTAGCCTGGCGGCCCGCGGACCGATGTGGCTGCCGCAATCGCGCGGCTACAGCAGCGTCCCGCGCAGTATGGCGGAGGCCAGCGCGAAGTAAATGACCAGCCCGGTGACGTCGACCAGGGTTGCCACGAACGGCGCCGAGCTGGTGGCCGGGTCGAGGCGCAGTCGGCGCAACAGGAAGGGCAACATGCTGCCGACGAGCGTGCCGAAACAGACCACGCCGATGAGGCTGGCCCAGACCGTCAGGCCGATCAGCACGTAGTGCGGTCCGTAGTCGTAGAAGCCGGCCGCCTGCCAGATGATCACGCGCAGGAACCCGATCAGCCCCAGCCACCCGCCCAGCGTGAGGCCGGACCGGAGTTCGCGGAGCAGGACGCGTGTCCAGTCGCGGAGCTGAAGCTCACTCAGGGCCAGCGAGCGCACAATCAGCGTGGCCGCCTGCGAGCCGGAGTTGCCCCCGCTGCTGATGATGAGTGGAATGAAAATGGCCAGCACGATCGCCTTGGCAAGCTCGCCCTCGAAGAAACCCATCGCGGTCGCCGTCAGCGTCTGGCCGAGGAACAGCACCGAGAGCCACACGCCGCGCTTGCGGGTCATCTCGAGGTACCCGACATCCAGGTAGGGCGCGCCGAGCTTCTCGGTACCGCCGAGCTTCTGAATGTCCTCGGTCGCCTCTTCCTGGACCACGTCGACCACGTCGTCGACCGTGACCACGCCCTTCATCCGCCCCTCTTCATCGACGACCGGGACGGCCGTCAGGTCGTGCCGGGCAATGACCGCGGCCACGCTCTCCTGGTCGGCGGTCTCGTGCACCGTGACGACGTCGCGGCGCATCACCTGCTCGACCAGCGCGTCGGCCGGCGTCTGGAACAGCTCGCGGAACGACAGCACCCCCAGAAGCCGCTGCCCCGCGTCCAGGACGTAGATGTAGTGATACGTGGCGAGGTTCCGCTGCGTCTGCTGCCGCAGGTAGCGGATGGCTACGTCCATCGTGACGTCCGGCCGCACGCGCACGAAGCGCGGATTCATCAGGCCGCCCGCGTCGTCTTCCGCGTAGGCCATCAGGGCGCGGACCTCGCGCAGCGTGATCGGATCCAGCCACGACTCGAACCGCTCGCGCTCCTCCGGCCTCACGGCCTGGAGCACGTCGGCCGTGTCGTCCGGCGGCAGGAAGCGGAGCCAGATCACCGCCTCGGCCGGCGTGAGGTCACGCAGCAGGCTCGCCTGGTCCGCCGACGAGAGCCCGGAGAAGAACTCGCGGGCTTCGTCGGAGGCCAGCAGCCGGAATGCGTCGACCCGCTCGTCATCCGAGAGCACGCTCCAGAGGTCGCGGAGTGTCGCGGCGTCGAGTCTCTCGTCAGAAAGATCGGGCGGCATGGTGAGGTGACTCCCGCGACCCCGGGGGCAACCCCGGGGCCCACTGCCTGGGTCCGCGCGCGGACCGACCGACCTGGTCCCGTGGCCACCCCCGGCCCGCCTCCCGCGCGCGGGCCGGACGCGGCGACGCGAACCTAGCGTAGGCGTCGGCGTTGGGCAATCGCCAGATGCGGAAGGATGTGGTGGTTTTTCCCGTGTGTCCGTTG
>JAPKGY010000670.1 GCA_026647385.1 Phycisphaerae bacterium
TCGATCCAACACGTCCGGTTCGTCGGTCTATGTGGGACGCGATGAGTACCTTCTGTCTTTCACCAGCGACTACGCGTGGTATACACGAACGGACAACGGCGGATGGAGCTACTCATACGACTACAATCGTGACGCCCGCTTCGTGCTGTACGGCCGATTCAAGCTCTATCATCCCCAGATCACGCCGGCGGTCACGCGGACGTATCTCAAGTCCCTCGGCATCCGCTTGAAGCTGGGCGACGGGACGAGCACATTCGATCTGCGATCGGGTACCGCGTGCGTCAACCGACCGGAGATCACTGGACTGAACTGACGGGAGAATGTCCGTGCGTCGAAGAGCCGTCGCGTATCTCGAAGCCCTGATCGCCTCCGCGGTCATGGGTGTGGGCATGGCGGCCGGCCTGACCGCCTACGGCGCATTCGCTCAAGGCGTCGCCGCCGACCGCGAGATGGCCGTCGCCACCGAATTGGCCGCCCAACTCGCCGCCGAAATAAGCACCAAGACGTACGAGGATTCGGTCAATCCGGTTTTCGGCCCCGAATCGGGAGAAAACAACGGCACGAGGACGCTGTTCGACGACGTGGACGACTATGACCGCTGGGACGCGACGCCCCCGAAGCTGGCGGATGGGACCGTTCTGAACGAGTTCGCCGGATATCGGCAACAGGTTTCCGTGAGCTATGACTCGACCCGGAAATGGAAGACGATTGCTGTGACGATCACCAAGGGAAGCAGGAAACGAGCCGAGTTGACGCTGCTCAGGGCAAAACATGATGCGGATCAATAATGGCCATCGCTCGACGCGGACCGCCCCATCTCGGCGCGGCGTCGCAGTCTACCTGTTCGTGATCGCGGTCTCCACGATCCTCGTCGGGACGGGACTCGCCCTGGTCGCGGTCAATCGCGCCGATCGACGCCTTCACGAGAGCGTGCACCGTTCGACCCAGGCGAGGTGCGTCGCGCTGGCGGGAATTGAAGCCGCCCTCGGAGCCATGGACGCCAACACCAATTGGCGAAAAAGCCTCGCCAACGGCCAGTGGTCGGTGGATGCCGCCTTCGGGCCGGGAACCTACACCCTTTCCGTCGCGGATACCGACGGCAATCTGGGGGACGACGAAACCGATTCGGTGACGATCACCAGCACCGGCAACGTAGGCGGAGCGGTTTCCCGCATACAGGTCACCGCCGCGCCGCGGCCGTACAAGGCCCTCGAGTTCGCCTGCTTCGCACAGGTCTACCTCGACATCAGGAGCAACGCCGTCGTGGCCGGGCCTCTGCGGGCCCATCAGGAAATCTACAGCGACGGAAACTATGACTCGGAGCAAAACGCATTGTTCGAAACGATGCCGGGCTATTACATCGCGTCCTCGCTCCAGCCGTCGCGATACGCGACATCCGCTCTGCCCTATCCGCAGCCGAGCCTGTCGTATTACCTCGCACTGGCAACGCCCATCAGCGGCATCGCGGGCTCAACCGCCAGGTTGAGCAGATACGTACTCACGCCGGCCACGAATTCCGAAGCGCCGGGCCAGGTCAACAAGAATGGCATCTACTCGCTGAACGCCGGCGGCAGGGACGTCGTCATCGAGAAGAGTCATATCAAGGGAACATTGATTATTCACGGCACCACCAAGAAAGTGACTCTCCAGAGATCCTGCTGGATCGAGTCGGCGGGCGCTTCGCTCCCGACGCTCCTTCTTTTTACAGGGGGAGAAGAGGTGGACTTCAACCTGGACAGCGCGACACTGTCGGAACCGGGCGAAAACACCGACTTCAACGAGGACGGCGACCGAATCGACAGCTTCCCCACGGATGTCCGGGGACTCGTCTGGACGGAGGGCTCGTACATCCAGATCCACAGGCCGTACGCCTCGTTCACCGGATGTGTGATCGGCGGAAGAATCAAGGTTCACGACCGGGCGACCGTCAACGACGACCCAACCCTGGCACAGCAGATGATCCCCGGGTTCGTCGATCCGGACATGAAGATCGTACCGGGCACCTGGCGGGAGATTCAGCCGTGAGGAGCGCCAACGAGACAACCAATCGGGCACGCACCGGCCCGCCCGCGCACGGCCGCGGCTTCAGTCTGGCTGAGATGATCATCGTGTTGACCGTTGTGGCCCTGCTGTCCGCGATCGCCGTCCCGCGATTCGCCGGCGCCATGCAGAGCGGCAACGCCGACCGGGCGGCCCGCAAACTGGCCGCCGACCTCCGGCTCGCCCAGGCTCGAGCCATTCAGACGCAACAGCAGCAGAGCGTCGTCTTCAGCAAGGACGGGTTGTCCTACACGCTGGCGGGCATGACCGATCCGAACCACCCCTCACGTTCCTATGTCGTGCTCCTCAATCAGCCGCCGTATACCAACACGGTAATCGCCGGAGTGGACCTTAGCGGCTCGCAGATCCTGACCTTCGACCGGTTCGGCAGCCCCTCGACACCCGGCACCGTTGTTCTGGCCGCCGGCAAGCGCACCCGAACCGTTCGCATCGTAGCCGGGGCGGGGCGAATCGACCTGGAATGACGGTTTGACGACCATCGCGCCGCTCCACAACCCCCATCAACTCACGGCTTCGCCGATCGTTTCTGTACCCCCAGGTGCGCCAGCATCGTCTTGATGTCGAATGCCCCCCTGAAGGCCACGTAGAGCGTGACGACGGAGTACCACGTAACCACCGCAAGGACGATCACCAGCCAGAAGGTTTCCCAGTTCATGACGTTACCTCCTGGCGGTGCGGATCCGCCTCCGGCGGCATCAGGTACGACCCGACCACCATCGCCGCGCCGGCCAGCACGAACGCGGCGATCCCCGCATAGTGCGGAGCGTTGGGATGCATGACATAGTCTCTCAACGCGGGTAGCCGGT
>JAPKGY010000671.1 GCA_026647385.1 Phycisphaerae bacterium
AACGGCACCTACACCCAGGCGACCAGCCTGGGAGCCGGTGCCCAGGGTACGCCCTGAGGCGACGGCTTATCGTCTCTGACGAGTGAGTGATCTTGAGGCCGGCCCGACCGCGGTGGCAGTAAACGCCGCGGCCGGGCCGGTCATTTGACGGCCCATCGATGGCAGCCGGCTTCCTCGTGCGGGGGGTTTTCAGGTTCGACTTGTTCCATTCGCCATAGCGGGGTCCGGGGCAACCGGAGTCCGGTCCCATCTCGTCTGTGCCGGCGAATCACAATCAGAGCCCCAAGGCGGAATACTCGGGGATCCGTCCTGGTCGCCGTACCGACCTCGGCGGGTCGTTGTGCGTAGTCCTGTCGCGCAGCGATGGCGTGTGGTGCAGCAATGGTTTGCTTGGACCGGTAACCAAACAGACTCGACGCCGTATCTCCAAGCGATGGTTCCGGTGGGAGTCCCAAGGGAAGAATGATCGCTGGCGTCGGGGGAGAGAACGAGGCCGACGGGGTTCGAACCCGCAACCTTCGGATCGACAGTCCGATGCTCTAACCAATTGAGCTACGGCCCCTTATGAACTTTTCGCGGGCCCGCATCCCGCAAGACCCTTAAGTGTATCCGGCGTCGACGAGATGTCAAGGGCGGCTCTTGCCGTTTCCGGTAGGAGAGTTTCGCTGTGGTGCGGGCATCTCTCCGCAGGTGAGTCTCCGGGCGGTGCGTGGAGGGGCGGACGAGCGGGACGCAGGGGTAGTCCGCGGCCCATCACCGGCGCGGGGCGGTGTCGAGATCTTCGTCGTCGAACTCGAACGGCCTGGGGGCGATCAGCATCGGTCGGCGGTGGGCGACGCTGATCAGGAGACCGAGGGCGAGCAGGCTGACGACCAAGCTGCTTCCGCCGGCGCTGACGAACGGGAGGGTCACGCCGGTCACCGGACCGAGGCCGATGGTCATGAGCAGATTGGTGAAGGCCTGTACACCGAACATCGTGGTGAGCCCGATGGCCAGGAGTCGCCCGAATGGATCGTTGGTAAGCGTGGCGACATCGCAGCCGATCACAATGATCGCAAGGTAACAGAAGACCAAAACCAGGGCTCCGACCAGGCCCCACTGATGAGCGACCATCGCGAAAATGAAATCGTTGTGTTTCTCCGGTAGCAGGTTGTACTCGACGAAGACTCCCCGCCCGAGGCCCTCGCCGAAAAGCCCGCCGCTGCCGATGGCGGCTTTTCCGCGGACGAGCTGGTAACCGGCTTCCACCTCCCAGTCCAGGAGTTGGCGCCGCCATTCCCGCGGGTTGGTCCCCGGCGATGCGAACCGATCCCAAACGTCCGGCCTTTCGGTGAAATACTCCCGCAGTGAGGGGCTCTGGAGCACGACCCCAGCGATGCGAAGTCGCTGGTAATCTCGGATCTTGAACCAGAAGAAGGGCGTGGCCGCCATCCCGAGCAGGATGATGATCACCAGGTGCTTCAACCTGGCGCCAGCCATGAAAAGCATCACGAACAGGACCGGCAGGAACAGGAGCACGGTGCCGAGGTCAGGCTGCTTGAGGATCAGGGCCATGGGCATGAGGGTAATGACGAACGGGGCGATCAGGCCGGGGAGCGTCCGGTAGTTGCTGCGGTAGCGGAGGTACCACGCCAGGGCGAGGACGTACGCGATCTTCATCATTTCCGAAGGCTGCACCTGCACGCCGGCGATCCTGAGCCAGCGGCGGGCGTTGCGTTGCTCGGCCACGAAGGGGAGATCCGCGAGCACGAGCCAGGCCAGGGCAAACAGGCAGAGGACGAACAGCGGATAAGCCAGGCGTCCGAGCCGCCGGTAGCCGACGACGCCGACGATCAGGATCGTGCCGACCGCGCCGATGCCCATATAGACAAGTTGATTGCGCGCAGCGGTCGAGAGCCAGGCGCCATGGCTGGCGGTGGTGGCGTTGATGGTCAGGACGCCGGCGGCACACAACGGCGCCACCGCCAGAAGCAGACCGAAGATGTGCCGATTCCCGCGCAGGAGCGTCTGGAGGATCATGGCGTGCCTCCCGACGTCGCGGTGTCGATCTCTCCGCGGTTTCGCAGCAGAAAAGACCGCAACATATCGCGGGCGACGGGGGCAGCGACATCCCCCCCATGCCCGCTGTACTCGATCACCACGGCGACAGCCACGCAGCCCTGCTCGTCCGAGAGCGAAGCGAGGTATCGGCCTTGCGGAGCCAGGTAGCCGACGAACCATGCGTGGGTGTAGGGTTCGGGCGGATCGGGGGGGTACCGTCGGATTGCCCGATCGGCCGGCACGATCTTGACCTGGTTTCGATCCCGCGGCGGGCAGTCCGCTTTGGCCCGCGCGGTGTTCGCGTCCGGCGCGGCGATCTCCTGCACCCGGCCATCGGGCAGATGACAGACGTACAACCTCTCGATGATGCGTCCGCTCGGCACCTCGGCGCTGCCGGTCTTTCCGAGAAGCACGTACCGCGGGTCCGAGAGCGTGCCGCGGGCATCGCCGAACGCGGTGCCCCCCTGCCTGTTGACCGCTTCATACATGCCTTCGCGAATGATCCGCCATACCTCCTGCCGGACGGGCAGTTGGACCGCCGGCTGTGGGTCGGGATCGTCGAGCTCGAGCGTGACCGGCCTATACTCCCCCGCCGCGATCGTGGCCGCCATGTTGGCCGCCTGCAGCGGAGTCACGTCGAACGCGCCCTGGCCGATGCCGAGATAGCGAGCGGTCCCCTTCGAGTTGTCGCCCGGCGGCGGAAGTCGACCGGGCAACTCCCCGGGTAGCCCGGCGCCCGTCGATGAAATTCGAGCTGGCGGTCGCGCTCACAACACTCGGGATTTTCGACAACTCAGCCTTGACCATCTCGGTTTTGCCGG
>JAPKGY010000672.1 GCA_026647385.1 Phycisphaerae bacterium
ACGTACTCCGTTGGAGCGCCGCCTGCGGAGCGCTCTGTGCCGCCCGGTCGACGATCGCGCAGGACATCGCGGGTTCTCCGCCGGAAGGGCCTCGACTCAAGGGCGTTGTGCGACATGAGGCCCGCTTCTGGGAATTGCGCCCGGACGGCGTTGTGAAGTGTTTGCTCTGCCCGCGCGAGTGCGACGTGGCCAGGGAGGAACGCGGCTACTGCGGCGTGCGCGAGAACCAGGGGGATAAGTATCAGACGCTCGTTTACGGCACGTTGTGTTCGGCCAACATCGACCCCATCGAAAAAAAGCCGCTGTTCCACTACGTCCCCGGCTCGCCTGCATTCTCGGTCGCGACGGCCGGCTGCAACATGGAGTGCAAGTTCTGCCAGAATTGGCAGATCAGCCAGTTTCGCCCCGAGCAGGTCGAGAGCATTCATGTGCCGCCCGAGGCCCTCGTCGCCCGGTGCAAGCGCGACGGATGCCCCACGATCGCCTACACGTATTCCGAACCGGTCATCTTCTACGAGTACATGTACGATGCGGCCGAGCTGGGCCGGCGACAGGGCATCGGCAGCGTGATGATTTCCAACGGCTACATCCAGGAAAAGCCGCTGCGCGAACTCTGCCGCCAGTTGACCGGCGTCAAAATCGATTTCAAGGCGTTTTCCGAGAGTTTTTACGGCGATCAGTGCGCGGGGAAGCTCAAACCGGTCCTCGCGACGCTGGAAACGCTGAAGGATATCGGCATCTGGTTCGAACTGGTCGTGCTGATCGTTCCGACGCTGAACGACTCGGCCGACGAGATCCGCAAGATGAGCGACTGGATCGTGAGCCGGCTCGGCCCCGACGTGCCGGTCCACTTCACGCGATTCCACCCGACGTACCGCCTCACCAACCTGCCGCCGACGCCGGTGAGCACGCTGGAGCGTTGCCGGCAGGTCGCCCTGGACGCCGGCGTCCACTACGTCTATGCCGGCAACGTGCCGATGCACCCCGGCGAGAACACCTGGTGCCATTCCTGCAAGGCGGAACTGATCCGCCGGGTCGGTTTTCAGATCGCCCGCAATCGGATCAAGGACGGCCAGTGCCCGGACTGCGGAGCGGCGATTCCCGGCGTCTGGTCGCAGGAACGGGCGCTGGCGTTCAAGCCGCGGGCGGGCTCCACCTCAGCCAGCGCGCCGGCATGAGTTTACTCCTGGTGTGCGTCGTTGCATTCAAGGATGCGTGCGGGATGCGTTTCTGCCCGCGACGAGGATCGACATGGATGCGAGCTTCACGCCGGCCAGGAGCAGAGCGGCCGTCCACGTCCCCAGGACGGGTACGAGAAGCACGCCGGTGACGAGTGCGCCCAGGCAGGCTCCGACGTGATCGGCCCCGACGACGATGCCCGCGGCCGACCCCGGTTGGCCTCTGGTCATCATCTGCAGTCCACCGGCCAGGGCGAAGGCAGCGCCGCCGAGTACGCCTGTGGTCAATACCAGCAGCGAGAGCGACCATTCGACGATCAAGAGGGTGGCAGACGTTGTTTGCAGGCGGCCCAGCATGGACAGCAGCGCGGGGGCGGCGGCGGCCAGGCAGGCCAGCAGCAGATCGACCGCGATCAGGACGCGCCAGAGGAAATCGTTGAGCCGTCGCGGATCGCCGATCCGCTTGGACCGCCGATCCGTCCAGCCGCATCCGAGCACGAGCCCGCCCATGAACAGCGCGACGATCCAGCCGATCCGCTGGTAGACGTAGCCGTAGAGGTTCTGGAAAGCAAAGAGCCATATGATACTCAACGCCAGGGTCGCCAGGCCGGTGGTGGCAACCGAAAGAACCACGGAACCCTCGGCCCAGCCGCTGCGCGGCCCGCGCCGAATTCGACAGACCCATAGAGTCAGGAAGCCCCCCGCGGTCAGAGCGGCTGCGATCGGTCGCCAGTCGAGCGACAGCAGCCGCTCGATCGGGCGTACACGCCCCGCGCCGGTCATTGTTTCCCACAGGACGAGACGTTGCATATACACGGTCGGCCGAAGATCGGTGCTGATCTCCGCGCCCGCCGCCGCGTCGAGTTCGGCTGCGCGCTGCTTGACCTTGTCGGGCTCGAGCCAGTCGGTGGCGCCTGCGAACCAGAGCGGATCGAACCAGGGCGATTCGACCCGCCGCTCGCGATAGCGCCGGGCCATCTCCTTCCCGTCGGTGGTCAGAAGATCGTCGCGCGTGGCGGCCAGAATCTGCGCGGGATCGCCCCAGCCGACCATGAGTTGCGGAAAACAGGTTCCCAGTGTGGCGCGGATGGAGGCGAGGTAGCGCGCCGAGGCCGGCGGCAGGCGCGTGGGAGTCGCCGTCGTGGTGGTACAGAACACCGCTCGCGGTGACAGGGCGGCGCGCAGCTCGCTGTAGAACTCCTTCGTATGGAAGCGGGCCCGCAACGCGGAGGTCGGCTCGGGCAGGCGGGCGATCACCAGGTCGAAGCGGTCATTCTGCGTCTTGATAAAGTGTCGACCGTCGACGTAGTGCACGGTCACGCGTGGATCTCTCAGCGCGGCGCGGTCCGCCTCGGGAAGGAACGGTTCGACGGCCTCGATCTGGCGCGGGTCCGGCTCGACGTAATCGACGTGCTCAACCGGGTGGCGGAGAATCTCGGCCAGCAAACCCTCGGCCCCGCCGCCGAGAACCAGCACGCGACGCGGATCCGGATGCTGACACATCCAGAAGTGAGCCTGAGGCGCGACGGCGTATGGGTCGGGAAAATCGACCGTGACCTGCCCGTCGCAATAGAGAGTGAACTGGTCGAGCCGCCGGCCGATGGCAAGGTTCTGGTACCGCGACTCGGATTCGGCGCACAACTCATAACCCGGAGCCAGTGTTTTCCAGCGTCGTTCGACGAG
>JAPKGY010000673.1 GCA_026647385.1 Phycisphaerae bacterium
CCAGCGGCTGGGATTACCATCCGACCAGCAAGCATCACGTCATGCGCCGGCTGGCGGAACACAACAACGTCATCTGGGTGAACTGGCATGCGTCGCGCAGGCCCTCGCTCGGCCTGAACGACGTCAAGACCATAGTCGGCAAGCTTCGACAGATCCGCCGAGGCCCCCGGCGGGCCGGCGACCAGCTCATGGTGGTCACACCGCCGCAACTGCCCCTGCCCGGCTCGCCATGGGCTCGGCAGCTCAACGCCCGCATCGTGCGCCGGGCCATTCACCGCATCCTGAGGCAACTGCCCGACCGCCCCACGCAACTCTGGAGCTTCGCCCCCGACATCGTGGACCTGGTCGGCGGCTTCGACGAGGAGTTGGTCCTCTACTACTGCGTGGACGCGTTCGGCGAGTTTCCCGGCTACGATCGCGACCTGATCGACCGGCTGGAGACCGCGCTCATCAACCGAAGCGACGTCGTCCTCACCACCTCTCAGCCACTCTACGCGACCAAACGCACCCTCCATCCGAACGTGCATTTCGTCCAGCACGGAGTCGACCATCGGCGATTGTCCCGGGCGGTGCGCGAGAACCTGCCGATCCCGCGGGACCTGCTGGCCCTGCCGAGACCCATCCTCGGATTCGTCGGCGTGGTCGGCGAATGGGTCGACCTGGACCTGGTGATGGGCCTGGCCCGACAGCGTCCGGGGGCGTCGATCGTCATCATCGGACCGCGGACGACCTCGAAGCCTCCGCTGGCCAACCTGCCCAACATCCATTGGCTGGGCCCCCGGGGGCACGAGGTGCTTCCGTGCTATCTGCGCGGATTCGACGTCGGGCTCATCCCGTTCTGCAAGATGCCGCTCACCCACAACGCCAACCCGATCAAGCTCTACGAGTACCTGGCTGCCGGCGTCCCGGTGGTGAGCACGTCGCTGCCGGCGGTCAGCCCGATTCCCGGCAGCGTCTGGCTGGCTGACGACGCGGAAGCGACCGCGCGCTATTGCGATCAGGCCGCCGCCAGCAACCAACCCGAGGCCCGCAGGCACCGCTCCGAGCTCATGGCGGCGGAATCGTGGGGCGCCCGGTTGAACCAGATCAGTCAGATCGTCGAAGACACGCTGCGAAACCGCGCAATTTCCGCGCAGCCTGCGGCGACGCAAGACACCGAAAAAAAGGGGCTTCCAAGGACAACCTTGGCGTACCCGGCATGAGGATTTCACCCTAAAAACCAATTATGGGGCTAGCTTATCTCAGTCCCAATAACTTCCGAAAACACCATGAACAGCGGTCCCGGTTCGTCGAGGGCCGGGCCGACCAAGAGCCAGGGTGCCCTGCGCCGGCGGCGGCGGGCAAGGAGGATCCGCGACCGTGAACGATCTGTGGCCATACCGTGATCTGCTGCTGCAACTGGTGCGGCGCGAGGTGGTAGTCCGGTACCGACACTCTCTGCTGGGTATCGGCTGGGCCCTGCTGCAACCGCTGGGCCTGATGCTGCTGTTTACCTTCGTCTTCACCCAGGCGGTGTCCGTGGGTGCGATCGACCGGCTGGGGGTACCCTACCCCCTGTTCGTCTACGTGGGCGTATTGCCCTGGACGCTGTTCGCGTCGGGGCTCACCGGTTGTGTGACCAGCCTGTCCTCTCACCGGGATATGGTCACCAAGGTTTACTTCCCGCAGCAGATCCTTCCGCTGGCCGCGATCGCCAGCAGCTGTTTTGACTTTCTCGTAGCCTCGCTCGTGCTCATCGGATTGGCGGTCTTCTACCAGATCCAGGGGGCCTGGACGTTCCCGCTTCAGCCGGTGCTGTTCCTGTTGCCGATCGTTCTGGGCATTCAGTTGCTGTTGATGGTCGGCCTCGGGCTGTGGCTGGCCCTGGCCAATCTCTGGTACCGTGATGTTAAATACCTCTTTGCAGTGGGCATCCAAATGTGGATGTTCCTGACCAACGTGCTGTACCCGCTCCCGGAGAACGGTTCGGGTCTCATGCGGCTGCTCACCGCCGCCAACCCGATGGTGCCGATCATCTCCGCCGGTCGGGCCATCCTCATCGAGGGCCGGGCTCCCGCGGCGCAGGGCCTGCTGATCTCCGCGGCGGCGGCCACGATGCTGACCTGGTCCGGCTGGGCGCTGTATCGAGCCATGGAGGGACGATTCGCCGAGCGGGTCTGAGTTCCGCTCCGGCCGGAGGAGATGCGTTCAACATGACAACGCTTGCCCCAACACGTCATGAGCCCGCGGACGCGACGGTCGACATGGATCGCTATATCGATCCGCAGTGCCCGGAGAGCTGGTCGCGCCAGATGATTTCGCTGCTGCAGGACGGGCATTATCGCGAGGGCTACGAGGTCCTCGCGAAGCACGTGCCCTTCGTGGAAAACATGCTGCGGCCTTACGCCGAATGCCTCGCGGGCCGGGAGAACGCGTGGACCCGCCTGCACCAGGCGATGGTGCAATACCTGGACCATTCCCGCCCTCTGAAGATCCTCGACCTGGGTTGTGCGATCGGCTGCCACGCGATCGAGCTTGCCCGTCGGGGGCATGAGACCTGGGGCATCGACGTGCTGCCCGCCATGATCCAGCGCGGACGCGAACTGGCGGACTCGCTCGGCCTGACCCGGCGCGTGCACCTCATCGAAGGCGACGTGCGGCAACTCGATCGTCATTTCCCGCCGGCCTTCCTCGACGCGGTGATCGCGTGCGACATCTTTGAGCACCTGGAGGACGACGCCATTCGCACGATGCTCGAAGGCCTGAAGCGGGTGATGCGACCGGGCGGCACGATCGTCGTGCAGACCTCGCCGACGCGACACTATTACTGGTTCGAGCCGACGCGATGGAAGCTGCTGGCGATGCTCGCTCCCCTGGCCT
>JAPKGY010000674.1 GCA_026647385.1 Phycisphaerae bacterium
GTCCCCAATCCGAGCGACATGGCCCAATCCGAGCGACAGTGCCCAATCCGAGCCGGGCTCTGTGAGCCCGGTTCCCCGCCCACCGAACACCCGTCGTCGACTTGAGTTGGCCGCCTTCCAGGCATCGCCGGGGATTGCGCCGTTTTGACCTATGGACAGGCAGAGGCGTCAGCAGGTATCCTTGTGCCGTGCCGTTGAACCTGCCCAGAACGGTTCGGAGCATCGGACGCGTGCAAACGATCGCGCGCGTGCTGACCCACCACGGGTTCGGGCACCTCGTCGCCCGACTGCGGCTCGAGCGTTATGTGCCCCTGCCCAAACGGTGGCGGCGCGCGGTGATCGTCTCGCCCGGGGAGGCGGATCTGACCCTTGGGCGGCGCCTCGCGATGGTGCTCGAGGAACTGGGGCCGACCTTCATCAAGCTCGGACAGGTCATGTCCACCCGGCCTGACCTGTTACCCCCGGATATCATCCACGAACTCACGCTGCTCCAGGACCGCGTGCCCCCCTTCCCGACCGAGGAGGCGCATCGCATCATCTCGATCAACCTCGGGCGGCCGGTGGACCAATGTTTCGAATCGTTCGAGTGCGTGCCGTTCGCCAGCGGTTCGATCGCCCAGGTCCATCGGGCGCGCACCCGGCCGACAGACGGTATGCCCTCGCAAAACGCGGTCGTGAAGGTGAAACGCCCGGGCATCGAGGACACCGTCCGTCTGGACATGACCATCCTGCGATGGATCGCGGATCTGGCTGAGCGCCTCATGCCGGAGATGCACAACTATCGGCCGGGCGTGATCGTCGAGGAATTCGAGCGGACCATGCTGCTCGAGATGGACTTCATCAACGAGGCTTCCACGATGGCCCGATTCGCCGAATCGCTTGGCGAAGACGGGAGCGTTCGCGTGCCGGCCGTCCATTGGGAGCTGACCGGCCCGAGCGTACTGACCCTCGAGGCCCTGCCCGGCCGCAGCGCGCAGTATTACATCGATCATCCCGACGCAGCCATCGACCGCAAGGCGATCGCCGCCCGACTTGCCCAGTCGTTCATCAAGCAGTTCTTCGAGACGGGCCTGTTCCACGCCGATCCGCATCCCGGCAATCTGTTGATCGAGCCGCCCGCCACGGTCGGACTGATTGATTTCGGTCTGACCGGCCGGATCGACGACGAAATGCTCGGCCATCTCGTCGTGGCCCTCGTCGCCGCCTTCAACCGCGAGCCGGAATTCGTGGTCGAGGTGCTGGCCGACATGGGCGCCCTGAGCGATCGCACCGACCGGCACCGGCTCGCCGGCGATTTCCTTCAACTGATCGAAAAGTACTATGGTTTGCCGCTGTACCGGTTTGATATGCAGACGCTGTTCTACGAGATTACCAACCTGATTCGCCGGAACGACGTCACCTTGCCGCGTGAGTTCGTGATGTTCGGCAAGGCCCTGGTCGCGGTCGGCGGCGTCGCGCTGCAGCTCGATCCCGAGCTTGACCTGCTCGCTCTGGTCAAACCGAAGCTCCAGTCGATGATCGCCCGGCGATTCGCCCCGGCGCGCGTTGCCAAGTCGATGGCGGTGGCCGGCTGGCACCTGGCCAACATTCTCAAGAGCGCCCCCGGCACTCTCCGCGACATCAGCCGCCGACTCGCCCGCGGACAGTGGGAACTGCACGTCCGGCACCAGAACCTGGACGACCTCGCCCACGAGATGGACCGATCGAGCAACCGCCTCTCGTTTGCGATCATCACGGCCGCCATCATCGTCGGCAGCTCGATGGTCCTCACCTCGGGCGACATGGGCAAGGTGCTCAACGTGCCGCTCCAGGCCCTCGGGCTCATCGGCTACTTCATCGCCGGCATCATGGGCATCGGCCTGATCATCGCGATTCTGCGCAGCGGAAAGTTGTCGTGATCGGTAAGAGGGTGTGTGAGACGCCCCGGGAGTGTCCCCGTTTCCCCAGGACAAAGCGGGGGCGCGGCGCCAGGGGGGTGTGGTCCTTCAAGAACCTACTGCGAAATGGGGACTGTCCCCTTCGCCCAGGGCTTCACACCCACCCCCTACGCTCGACTTTTGCCGTTTTGGCAGCCCCGAACAATTCGGACGGTCAAGGATTCCGAGGATCTCGGGGAGGGGTTTTGAACACCCCCACTATTCGACGGGTGTTTCAAAACCTCCGGCTCCTCGGAATGCCCCAGGAATCCGGTATCCCTGCCCGTCGGAGAAGGGCAAAAGTCGAGCTAAGAGCAGTGGCGGTGAGATCCTGTGGGGCCGCCAGGTCGGAGCGGCGTTTCTTCGCCGGATCGCGACGCGCGGCCGAACTCATCGCCTGCGTCGGCTTGGTCGGTGGCCGCTACGGAGCGTCTGAAGGGCGGAAACGTGAAGCAAGGAAACGAAGGTGCGCCGATCGGAGTCTGGTTCGGCGATCATGACCTCCGACTTCATCAGGGCCACGAGGTCGGGGTTGTGGACAACGTTCGAGCTTCCGCTCGAGGTAACGACGCGGAAAGGTTCGAACGGCTCGCGAAGAAGCATTTCTCGGATGGTATCTGCGGTCATCGCCGTATTATGGCAATCGAACGCCGGTTTTTACAAGGGCGTAACTCGCTGAGGAGCCGGTTGCGATGCGGGCGCGGAGTGGCGTCGGGTTCGCGCTTTCCCGCGCTGTCTGTCCCCATTTCGCCGATTCGCTCCGTGCCACAAACGTAAAGAATCGCCTCTCGCCGTGAAGAGGTCAGCCGGGGTCGCTCGCACATGCATGCTCGTTCTCTAAGTATTTCGGAGTCATGGCGGCAAAAAATGCTGTAGTCAATCTGATTATTCTGGCAACCTTCTTTTCCTTCCTGATTTACCGACGGGGGA
>JAPKGY010000675.1 GCA_026647385.1 Phycisphaerae bacterium
CCATCGCTAGCATCCTGCAGCGCGCGGGCAACGCCGAAAAAACGCAGGAGATGGTGGACAAGGCGCTCTCGCTCGTGCCGCCAAGGTCCGCCAGCTTTCGTTTCACCTCGCGAAGAGAGGTGCGCCCGAAGCTGCGAACCTTCAGCAGATCCGCCTCGGACATGCGGACCAACTCTCCGACGCTGCTGACCTTGGCCGACTCGAGGCAATTGCTGGCCCGGACGGACAGATCGAGCTGTGAGATCGGCATGGAGAGCTTGTCCTGCATCTCCTTGTCGACCGAGGTCTCGATCTCGACCGGGGCCTGCGTACTGACCGTTTCCTCGCCGAGTTCCGTGTACTGGACGAACGGGTTGAGGTGCTTGCGGAGGATCTTGGCAGCCTCGACGCAGGCGTCCTCGGGTCGGATGGTGCCTTTCGTCCAGATTTCAAGGATGAGGCGGTCGTAGTTGGTTCTCTGGCCGACGCGCGTCTCCTCGGTCTTGTATCGAACCCGGGTCACCGGCGAGAAAACCGAATCCACCGCGATGATTCCCAGTTCGTCGGTGGAGGCCTGGTTTTCCTCGGCCGTTCGGTAACCGCGGCCCACGCTCACCCAGAAGTCGATGGTCAGGTCGACCGGTTCGGTGAGGGTCGCGATGATCTGATCCCGGTTGATGATTTCGATCGCCGGGTCCGTCTCGATGTCCCGAGCGTAGACCTCGCCGGGGCCCTTGCGGACCAGGCGCATCGTCTTTTCGCTCTCGGCATCCATCTTGATGACCAGGCTCTTGATATTCAGGATGATGTCGGTGACATCTTCCATCACGCCGGGCAGGCTCATGAATTCATGGCTGGCGCCGGCGATCCGTACCTTGGTGACGGCAGCGCCTTCGAGGCTCGACAGCAGAATCCTGCGAAGGCTGTTGCCGACGGTGGTTCCGAATCCGCGCTCGAACGGTTCGATCAACAAACGGGCATACGTGTCCGTGCTGATCGACTGGTCGCAAAGAACCTGGGTCGGCAGTTCAAGGCCACGCCACCTTGTTCGCATCGGGAGTCCTCCAAAATCGATGAGCACCAGGTCCGCCTAAACGCGACGCCGCTTGGCCGGCCGACAGCCGTTGTGGGGCAACGGGGTTACGTCCTCGATCGACTGCACGCGCAGGCCGGCCGCCTGCAGCGCCGTCACGGCGGACTCACGTCCGGAGCCGGGCCCCTTCACCCGTACCTCGACCTCGGTTAGACCGAACTTTCTGGCCGCGTTCGCGACGAGTTCGGCCGCTCGCTGGGCGGCAAAGGGCGTGCTCTTGCGAGTACCCTTGAAGCCGGCGGTCCCGGCCGATGCCCACGCCAGCGTTTCGCCTGCGGTGTCCGTGATCGTGATCATCGTGTTATTGAACGTCGCCTTGATGTGCGCGATCCCACGGGTCACGCTGCGACGCGCTTTTTTCTTACCACCTTTAGCCACGGTGCATCTCCTTCACACCCTTCTTGCCAGCCACGGTCTTCTTCGGACCCTTCCGGGTACGAGCATTGCTTCGCGTGCGCTGCCCGCGGACGGGCAGGCCTCGGCGATGGCGCATCCCCCGGTAGCAGCCGATGTCCTTGAGTCGGGCGATGTTCTGCGCCACCTGGCGACGCAACTGGCCCTCGACCACGTAGTTCCGATCGATGACCCCGGCGATCCGAGCGACTTCGTCCTCGGTCAGGTTCTTGGCCCGGACGCCCGGATCGATCCCCGCCTCCTTCAGGATCTGCCGGGCCAGGTAAGGCCCGACCCCGAAGATGTACTGGAGCGAAAACTCGATCCGCTTGTCCGCCGGTATGTCCACACCTGCGATACGCGGCACGCTGATCCTCCTTCCTCGAAGGACCGCCCACTCCGGCGGCCCGCATGCGGTTCATCAACCCTGCCGCTGCTTGTGCCTTGGATTCGTACAGATCACCCGGACCACCCCGCGGCGGCGGATGATCTTGCAATTCTCACAGATTCTGCGAACACTGCTTCGTACTTTCATGGCTCTGCTCTCGACGCCTGCCCTGCCCTTGCTTGCTCCGCCGGCGGCTCATCGGCCGTCGGTCAAAACGTCCGCTCCGCGATCGCTCACCGCGATCGTGTGCTCGAAATGGGCCGAGCACTTGCCGTCCTTGGTCACCACCGGCCAGCCGCTGTCGTCCGCATAGACCACCGCGGCGGTGCCGACGTTCACCATCGGCTCGACCGCGATCACCATGCCGGGCAACAGCATGAAGTCGAGCCGGCGTTCCCGCGGGTCCATGTAGTTGGGCACCTTCGGCTCTTCGTGCATATCCTTGCCGATGCCGTGCCCGACGAACTCCCGCACGACGGAGAAGCCGGCCGCCTCCACACAAGCCTGCATTCGGCCGGCCACATCACTCCACCATCGCTTCGGCCGGATCTCGCGAATCGCGATCTCCAAGGCCTCTTGGGTCACCTTCAAAAGCTTTTCGATTTCCGGCGACACCTTGCCCACCGGAATCGTCGTGGCCGCGTCGCCGCAGTAACCGTCCAGCCGGACGCCGCAATCCACGCTCACCACGCTGCCCTCGATCAGCGGGGCATCGGTCGGAATCCCGTGCACCACCTGCTCGTTGACGCTGGTGCACAGGGCCGCCGGAAACGGAAACGCCGCCTGCCGGCTTTGCACCCCTCTGAACAGGGGCTGAGCCCCGGCGGCTGCGATCAGCTTCTCGGCCTCGGCGTTCAGCTCGGCGGTGGTCACACCGGGCCTGACCATTTCGCGAACGCGCTGAAGCACCTGGTACACCACCCGGCCAGCCCGCCTCATCGCCTCGATCTCTTCGGGCCGCTTGAGGCTTGCGCTGCCGGAACGTCGTCTCA
>JAPKGY010000676.1 GCA_026647385.1 Phycisphaerae bacterium
TGCCGCCGGAGGTTCAGGGTCGGACATCCGGCATACCGCTCGACGAGGGGGGGAGCATGAACCGAAGCATGATTTCCTGGACGCGGGCCTTGACGCTGTCCCAACTGGTGGTTTCGCCGGTGGCGGCCTCGGTTCCGCCGGTGAAGAACTGGCGCAGGGGGAAGATTCCGCGGGGCGTCTGGACGTATTTGTCGGCCACGGTCCGGCTGATGGTGGACGGGTCGCAGCCGAGTTTCTCAGCCAGCTCGCTCATGCGCAGGACCTTGAGCCCCGAGGGGCCGTTGTCGAGGAAGTCGCGCTGGCGGGCCACGACCTCCTCGGCCACCTCGAGGAGGCGGCTGCGGCGGTAGGCGATGGCGTCGATCAGTGCGCCGGCGGACTCGAGGTTCTTGCGAAGGAACTCGCGGGCCTGTTTGTCGTTTCGGGATTCGGCGAGCATGCGGCGATACGTTTCGGAGATCCGCAGGCGCGGGTGGTTGCCGCGGGCGAGGCGCACGGTGTAGCCGTCGCCGTTCTCGTCGAAGTCGACGATCACGTCGGGCATGATGCGCGGGACCTCGCGATCGACGACCAGATAGCCGGGATGCGGGTGGAGCTTGGCGAGCCGGTGAACGGCTTCCTTGAGTTCCTCGATGGTTCGGCCGGTGGCTTTGGCGATTGCGGGGAAGCGGTTTTTCTCGATATCGACGAGGTGGTTTTCGACCAGGATGCGTTCGAGTTCGTGGTCGCCGGACAAGGCCCCGAGCTGCAGCAGCAGGCATTCGCGGAGGTCACGAGCACCGATGCCGGGGGGTTCGAGCGTCTGGACCCAGTCGAGCGCCACCTCCATCTCGGCGAGGGAAAACGGTGGGATGTGTTGCTCGGCGATCTCGTTGAGTGGGGTGTGCAGGTACCCGTCGTCCTCGATGTAGGTGAGGATGAGTTCACCGGCCTGGCGGATGCGGTCGGGCACTTCGACGAAGGCCCACTGGCCTTGCAGGTATTCGTGCAGCGAGATGGGGCGGCTGGCGGTGTTGGCCATCGCGTCCATTTTGGCGTCGCGTTCGCCGGTTTCGCGGGTCCGCCGGCCGAACGATCGGTCGCCATCGTCGAAGTCGTATTCCCGGCTGAGGCGTTCGAGGCGGGAAAAGCCCTCGGCCTCGTGAAGCGATTCGGTGTCGACGCCGGGCTCGGCGGTTCGGGGCAGCTCGTCGCCGTCGGTCGGAGCGGGGGCCTCCACGGTCTCCGGGGGCGCCGAGTCGAGTTCGTCGATTTCCAGCGCGGGGTTCCGCTCCAGTTCCTCGCGCACGTGGGCTTCCAGGGCCAACAGGGGAAGCTGGAGCACGTTCATTGACTGGATGAGCTGCGGCGTGAGCCGCTGCTCCTGTCGAAGCCCCAACGACAGATGTTGTGACATGTGTTGCGTCATCTTCCCACAGCCCCAGCAGGGGATCTTCTCACTTGAACCGCCCCCCGTTTCGTGGGCGGTTGTTGCGTTTTTCGCCCGCGCCCCGGCGCGATGCGAGCCGTTGCATCGGCGACGCCGGAGCCCGACGGCGGCTCGCTGGTCAGAGGGTGGTGCGTCCGGTAATCGCCGCTTCGAGCATGGCCCGGGAGGCGTATTCGACCTGCGAACCCACCGCCAGGCCGCGCGCCAGGCGGGACACCTTCACATCGAACGGTCTGAGCACCTCCTGAATATACAAGGCGGTTCCGTCGCCTTCGGACGTCGGATTGGTCGCGAGCACGACCTCCTTGACATCCCCCGCCCGCACCCGCTCGACCAACCCGTCGAGGGTCAGGTGTTCGGGCTCGACTTTCTCCAAGGCCGACAAATGGCCCATAAGAACGTGATAGACGCCCGGGATCAGTCCGGTCTGCTCGAACAGCATCACGTCCTTGGGCTGCTCGACCACGACGATCATGGATCGGTCCCGCCGGGCGTCGGAGCAGATCGCGCACGGGTCCTGCTCAGTCAGATTATAGCAGACCGAACAGTGGCGGAGCTTATCTTTCACATCGCGAATCGCGGAAGCCAGACGGAGGGCTTCTTCGCGGCTGACCCGCAGGAGGTGGAAGGCGATGCGTTCGGCGCTGCGCGGTCCGATACCGGGCAGGCGGGCGAGTGCGTCCATCAGCCGAGCCAGGGCATCGGCCACTCCTCGCGGTGTGTCCGGCACGGTTTTCTCCTCATGTTCCCTGGCCGAGCAAGTCCGTCAGGCCGGGGATATTCAGTCCGCCGGTGAGTTGGGACATTTCGCCCCTCATGGCGTCCTGGGCTTTTCGGGCCGCGGCGGTGACGGCTGCCACGAGGAGATCTTCCAGCAGCTCGACGTCGCCGGCCGCCTTCGGATCGATCTTCACGCGGACCAGTTCGCCTTTTCCGTCCACGGTCGCGACGACCATTCCGGCGCCCGCGTCGGCGTCAAACCGTTTGCCGGCCAACTCGTCCTGCACGCGTTTGAGGTTGTCCTGCAGGGCCTTGGCCTGCTTCATCAGAGCCCCGAGATTGCCCAACGAACCGAACATTCAAGAATCTCCTCGTCGGTCTCATTCAGTTCTTGTCATCCTCGCCCGGGTCACTTGCCTCGGGCGAATCCTCCGCCGTTTCACCTGCGGCACCGCCGTTTACCCGCTCGACGTTGACCAGGGTGCCGCCGAACAAGTCCATGGCTTCGCGTACCATTGGTTCGGCCTTGGCCTGTTTGATGTCCTCGGTGTTGGCGGGGCGATCTTTGCGAGCGGGTGGATTGCGCCACTGCGTGACCGCGGCGTAGCTGTTGAAGAGGTAGGTGGTGGGGTGGCCGCGCTCGTCGGTGAAGGTGTTGCGGCTGGGCTGGTAGTCGGCGGTGCGCAC
>JAPKGY010000677.1 GCA_026647385.1 Phycisphaerae bacterium
ATTGCTGCAAGAAGCCCGCCAGGAAGAAGCCCAGGACCCCCCCACGCAGCTCAGGCCAAAGCACCGGCTCGGATTGGGTCAGCAAGTGGGCGGCTGTCGAGGTCACCGCGATGAGCAGCGCGATTCCCAAAACGCGCTGCCAGAGTGAGGGCAACTTCCCCTGCCGGGCCAGCACGCCGATCGCGATCGTCAGGCCCGCGACCGCGGCGTACGCGCCCCGCCCGAGATAGACAAACATGTGGTATGCCACCCACGCACCCGCCCGACCTGCCGCGTTGTTCGCCGGGTCCGGCTGGGGGTAGGCGTGCGGGCTCGGCCAGTCGGCGGCGTCAAAGCTCAGAACCGCGATCCACAGGAACGCACAAATGATCAGGGATAGCAGGATCACACAGCCGCGAACCAACTGCCGCCGCTCGTGAATCGTACTCATGCGGAACACATCCTCCTTGCGGGTCCGAGCGTTTTCGTCAACCCGGAACATTCGTCAACCCGGAACAAATCGTCCGGCCCAGCCGCGCAGACCGACCCTGGGGGGCCGCGCAGCCCCATACAACGGTTATCGACGGGAGCCGCTTCGTCGCTTCAACCTTTCGGCCTGGTCCTGCCGGAGAGTGCGGTGTCCGATGCACGGACTGCACCGAGAAGACCGTTCAATGTCCCCATTTCGCTGGAACCCAAAGTGGGTCGTTGCGCCGGGTGGGTCTGGTCCGTCAAAACCCCGCTGCGAAATGGGGACTGTCCCCTCGTGTCAGGGCCTCTCGCCCACCCTGTCAGGCCCCTACCGCCGCCGGCTGCGGGAGGAGCAGGGCGGCCGGGTGCCGGGCAAGGCTGGCCGACGGCGGTTGACCCCGTCGCTTCGGGAGTTGATTGTTCGGCTGGCCAAAGAGAATACGGGTTGGGGCGTACGCCGTATCGTGGGCGAGTTGCAGAAGCTGGCCCTCAAGGCCAGTCGGAGCTCGGTTCGCCGAGTGCTTGTCGACGAGAAGATCCTGCCCGATCCCGATCGCCGGGCACCAGAAGGCGTCCCGACGCCGTGGCGGAAGTTCATCGCCATCCACATGAATGTGATGGTGGCCTGCGACTTTTTCAGCAAGACCGTCTGGACGCCGCTGGGCCGGCAGACCGCCTTCGTCTTGGCGTTTGTCCATCTGGGCAGCCGGAAGGTGTTCGTATCGCCCAGCACGCTGCACCCCACGGACGCATGGGTGCGGCAACAGGCTCGCAACGCCAGCATGTGGGCCGACGATGAAGGCATCGACGTTCGGTTCCTGACCCGTTCGATCACCCCGTCGTTCGCATCGAATGTCCTGCTTTCCTTGTAGGAGGTTACCTGCTGCTGTTGGCCGCCCAGCGCGTAGACCCTGCAGAACTTCCGGCGCTTCTTCGTCAGTCAGTGCGCGGACTGCGGCATCCCCATGGCAACGGTCATGGACTGGGTGGGACACGATGAGATGGAGATGGTCATGTACTACTACCGGCTCCGGGACGAGTCGGCGCGGACGGCAATGAAGCGATTTGACACCGGTGCCGGAGAGGCGCCGGTCGGCGCCCGCTCAAAGCAGTCTCCCCGGATTGCGCCGGCGCCGAAGCCTGCGAGGGCGTGCGGAGGTACAACGGGAAATCCGTTGGAGCATTGGGGTAGCGAGACCCAAAAACCGCGTTTTCAACGCGGAAACGGCGGATAACGGAGAGGGCGGGATTCGAACCCGCGAGACAGGCTTATACCCGTCTGCCGGTTTAGCAAACCGGTGCATTCAGCCACTCTGCCACCTCTCCACCGTGGCCCGCCTGTGTGCGGCGTGTGCCGTGAGGCTGGGTTTATCCTGCCAGCGTAACGTTTTGCGTTCAGGTGTCAATGCTCACTCGGGCAAAGCGTTTTGGGGCGGCCGGTCCGGTTACCGAGCCTTCTCGGCTTCGGCCACCTGGTCCGGCCGGCCGAACGCGATCAGTTCGAGACTGGACTCGACGGCCGAACCTCCAGTTAGTTCCATCCGCAACGTACCCAGGACCGGGGCGTCCGGGTGAACCCAGGTTCGCCGGACGTACGACACGCCTTCCTCCGTCCATCGGTCCTCGTACACCCAGGCGTCCCACGACCGGCCGGCAGCTTCGATGGGGGCCCGGGTTGCGGACCGCGTCGCCTTCGTGCTCCGGGCTGAGGCCGCCAACGGGTCCCAATTCCGCATGTCCTCCCGTAACGAGGGCAGCCCCAGAGGCTTTCCGTTTTCCAGGACGACGACGCGGGTGGTCACCGTGGCCGCACCCACCCGCACCACCTCGTAACGCAACTCGCGCGAGCCCGTCGCCTGAAAGCGTACCCACTCGCCCACCGCGGCGTCGGCGAGCGGTTCGAAGGTGGGCACGCTTTCGCTCGAGATCGCGGGGGGCACCTCCGCTTGTTTCTGACTGCTGGTGATCGGCGTATTCGGCGCCGTCGACGGGGGAGAGGTCGGAGGCCGGGCAGGGGCTTCAAGGTCCCCGGCCTTTGACGGATCGGGGGACACCGGTGGGGCGGCTTGCTCCGCTCCCGGAGCCGATGAGGTGGCGGGTTTGTCGGTTGGCTGATCCGTGCGGGTGCATCCGGCCGATGCCCACCCGACCAGCAGGATCACCAGAAACCTCAAGGACATTTTTTCTCGGTTCAGACACGTCATCCCACCGCCTCGCTGGCCGTCACGCCCGGCTATGCCTATCCTTTCTCGAAACTTAGAGGGTCGGTGAGAAGCACGGGGACTGTCCCCCAATCGAGTGGTCGCCCGGTTCGATGGAATTGACGTCGGACTCCTCCGCCCATTGCTTCAACTTCTTCATGCGCTCTTCCACGACGGG
>JAPKGY010000678.1 GCA_026647385.1 Phycisphaerae bacterium
TGGCGACCAGCGGGAGTTCGATGATCGCGGCCGCCATTTCCCTGCACATCGCCCGCAGGTCCACGTCGCTGGCCTCGATGTCGGTGATCGGCTCATCATCGATATGCACCCGGCTGGCCGTACCGACCACGCAGCCGGTGGCACAGCAGAAGACGGCCAGCCAGCATCCTGCCATCATGCGCAACACGACGAAGTTCGCGCGGAAGTCTGCAATCACGGTTTTATCCTTTCGTTTCTTTCGGTGCGGAACTCGAAGACAGCGGAGCAAGGACCCGTAGGACCCTGAACCGGGGCCTCTCGTTTCCGGACGGCTCATTCAACATTTGTCCCTCTGCCACCTGCAGGATGCGCCCGGTCACGTCGTAATTGAGCAGGGTCATCTTGTCTTTTCCCGCCCCATATGCAACCAGACGCTGGAATGCGTCGTAATAGTATTCGCACTTTTTGCCGTCGGGCCCCGTGGTGACGGCACGCCCGAGTTTGTCATCGTAGGTGAATCGCCACTCGCCGGCGGGTGTACGGTGGGTGAGCATTCTTCCGTGGTTGTCGTACGTGTTGTCCGCGACGAGGGTGTGGGGCTCCTGGTTGCCCGTATGGGTGACGGAAGCGAGCCGGCCGTCATCGCCATACGTGAAGGTATGGTCGCCGCTCTCCGATCCGCTTACGCCGACCAGCCGACCGGGGTTATCGAGCAGGTAGCGGACAGCCGTCCCTCCGGTCGCTCGGGCGCCGCTCAGTCGGCCTTTGTCGTCGTAGACGAGCCCAATCCGGTTTTCCGAGCCGGTGCGGAGTTCCTTTAGCACATCGCCCTCGTACGCATATTCGATGCGATCGCCCTCCGGTCGTTCCATTGACAGCAAGTGACCGGTGGCGTCGAACGAGATCCGCAGACCATGAGCGAAGCTGGCCACATATCCGCCGTCGCCCTGGTGGGCCTCGAGTTCGGGCTGAAGCGAGGAGGTCAGCTTCACGTATCGGGTGGTAGGGGAGATTCCGGCGGGCTGCGTCGCGGTGGACGAGTCCTTTTCGAGCCGGTAGGCCAGACGCACGCCCGTCTGTCGGTCGATCAGCGTCACATTCGCTGCGGCGTTTTGCCCTTCGGACGGGGCTGCCCCCTTGCGCGAAAGCTCGAGCGAGAAGGGCTGGAAAGACCAACCGGGCCCCAGTGGGGAAGCGGCGTGGCTGGCAGATTCGTAGTAGCGACACAGTTGCAGGGCGGTGCGCCCGCTCGTTTCGGACGTCATATCCGGCTGAGCCAGCCGAAACTGACCCGCGGCCACGCGGAACATATTGGCGGTCCCCGGCGCCTTGACCGCCAGGTAAGTCTGGTCGCCGTGCGTGAATTCGCCGCTGGTCCTGCCGCGGACGGCCGCCACCGCTTTGGTGGCCAGTTCGTTCGTGAGGCCGTTCCGGTCGATCACGACCTCGATCTTCGGCGCCAGAAGGATGCCGCCGCAGTCGCCGGAAGCCAGTGCGCCGATGCCTCCCTTCAAACGGTTGTTATACATTTCGAACAATCCATGGACGATCGGTGAGCCGCCGACCTTCCCGAATGGTCCGTAATCGATGTCTGCGATGTTCGCGAGCGTTTGACGGAAGGCGGCGGGTTTGGCAGCGAAGTCAAAATCGTGACGGAACGCTTTCATCGCCGCGCCAGCGGGGTAAGAATCGTTGAGACGACGGATAGCCCCATCAAGGATCAGATGGACGGGTGTACTGATGAGCACGTGCAGCAACTTCTTGCATGGAAGTTGTGAGGCAAGAAACACGTCCATGGACAAATCGGAGTTGTGCCGTTGGATCACACGGCCACGAACGATCATCGGCGGGCCCACATAGACCGATTCGGTGACCTGGAGCATATCTGTATCACACTCGTGGATCGCAGCGATCCTGTCGAGCATTGCAAACATTGCCGAGGCCGTTAGCTCGGTGCGATCGTACACTGAAAGACACAGAGCCTGCTCCCGGGGCAGCCATAAGATGGTAATACCGGGTCTTCCTGTAACAAGACCGATCTCGTCCAGTTCCCTGAACAGAGGCTCGAGCCCATCGGTGTCGCCTAAGCCTTGGGCTGAGGCGCGCAGAGCGAAGAGGGTGGCATCGCTTTCTTTGCTTGCCGGGTTTCCTCGCACGGACCCCAGGTTCGACACGAGATCCTTGATGAGCATTCCCGAAGACCGATCCCAATAGATCCAGTCGTTCAGGCTGAATGCCGAGTTGGCCGGCCCGGTTTGAGGCTGCGTGTCGAGTTCAATAAGCACAACGTTCAGAATCGGCGGGCCCTTTGCCGGATTGCTGGCCGCTGCCGCATGGAGCAACACACATGGGGCTACAAGCAGAATGTAGCCAGCCAAGATCGGCCTGAGAGTCGTGTCACGCATGACGAGCCTCCTGTCAATCGTGGGCGAGCATCGGTTCATCGGCGTTCCGTGCTGCCCTCGCCTTTTTTGTTCTCGGCCTCCTCGACGGGCACGTATTTCATGCCGTAGCGTACTTCCTCGAAGTTGGCGGTCCCCGGGGTCGGCGGAACCATGCACTTTCCGCCTTTGACGACGTGCGGCCCATGCTCGCACAGATTGTTGCAGCCCTTGTGGTCCAGGGCCGTCTTGATGCCGCGATCCTGATATAGCTTCAGCAGGTCCTGCAGCGTCATATCAGTTAAAAAGCCATCCGCGTGGTACTTGTCCATGAGTTCCTGCGTCGGCGTGCAGCAGCATGTGCCGCCGAGAATGAACGGCTTGCTGCCCGGCGTGTGCCCGAGGACCGCGTGCTGGATCAGCTCGCCGCGCTGTCGAAGCGCGTAGACGACCTCGAAGGCG
>JAPKGY010000679.1 GCA_026647385.1 Phycisphaerae bacterium
GATGATTGATCAAACTCAAGACATACTGCACATTCTCAGGCCTACCATCTTTATTATAGCCTTTTCAGTGGCACGGATCGTTGTCCAGCATGTTCATGACGCCGATGGCCATCGCGTTGTGGACCGGCGGTGGGTTGGTGGTGACCACCGGGCACGCCGCCGGCAGAGGTCCGTAGGGGCTGGTGGTGCCCTGGGCGCACATGATCTGGAAAGGCCCCTGATTGATGGCCGGCGAGCAGAAGGTTCCGCAGTAGGGACTCAGGGCATAGTCCGTGTTGGCCCGGTTCAGCGGATTGGACGGATCGCCCTTGGCCAACTCGATATAGCCCACCGAGAAGTCGATCTTGACCGCCTGTGTGTCGTTCTCCCAGATCGTCGAATCGACCATGAAGGTCAAGACCAGCGGGCTGGCGTCGGTGCCGACGACTTCGGAGTAACCGGCGCCGAATGCGTTGCCGATAAACCGCCCCATGTCCAGAACCTGAGCGCCCGGCGGCGGTTCGGACAGAGTCCAGTCGCGGAAGGTCGCCTGGCCGACGATCTGGTCCTTGGTCCCGGGATTGCTGCCCGCGAAGGGCGGCGAGAGATACAGCGGGAAGTTGCTGTCGATGGTGTTGTCGACCATGGTGATCAACTCGCCGCACGCGGTATTCAGCAGCGCGTTCAGCGAGGTCGGATACCAGACGGTGCGCATCTTATCGACGCCGCTGGGCGTCTTGGCCGTGCCGTCCGGACACTTGGTACCCACGGGAACGCCGGCGCCACCGGGCATTCCGCCACTGTCGCAGTACGTGTCGAAGTCCTCGCAAAAGATCTCGTTGGGATACCCTGACGGGCAAAAGGCGACCGCGCCTGTTTGAGCCGCAAGCAGGGCGAACGATGCAAACAACCATGTCAATCGCGCCATTCTATCGCTCCTCCGAGTGAGAGATGTGGACCAAGGATTTGGGTCATCCGCGAAGTATGCCCATTCCCGCTATCCAGTCTACGCCGCCGTTCAGCCTCAAATCAACAAAAAAACCGGCCGATCGCCGCCCAGGCGCCGTCCGCGTCGGTCTGCCGCGTGGGGATTTCACCCGAAACGACCCCGCGGCCTCACCGGACCCGGCCGCGGGAGGCCTGCGGACAAATCGGGACGCCGGCGGCCGACCTCGAGGGGTCGTCCGCCGGCGTTCCTGCGACCTGGATCCGGCCGATGGCCGGCCTGACGGCGGCCTTCGACGCGGTTTCCGTTCATTCACCGATCACGGCGTGCACTGCGCTGGTGGATTCGCGCTCCACGACACGTTCGCACCCGTGTAGCATTTGCCAAACGCCTGGAAGTCATCGATGTTGACGTTTCCGTCGCCGGTCCGATCGAAGCACTCGCAACCGGCGGGCACTCCACCGCCCGTCCCGGTGTAGCAGAGCTGGAACAGACCGAAGTCCTCCTGGTCGACGTCGCCGTCGTGATCGCCGTCCGCGAACGGATACGGGCAGCAGCTCGTGTTCGCACAGGTGGAGCTGGACCCCTGCCATCGCCCGCCGCTCATGGCCTCGCAATCCTCCTCGCTCGTATCATCGAGGCACGAGGCGTCGGCCAGGCAGCAGGCACCATTGACGGAATAACCCGAGCCGCCGGAAATGCTCAGATCGTCAAAGTTGACCGCCCGGGAGTTGTTGTTCGTCGCGGCCAGACAGGTACGGTCCGTACCGGTCTTGCAATCCCACGTACCCGCCTGGAGTTCGCAACCCGGGCCGACGCCGATGCGAACGGTGTCAAACGATCCGAGGTAACCGCGGGCGACGTTATCCATCAGGCTGTAGACCCGGTAGAGGTTGCCGTTCCTGTCCGCTTCGATGGTGAGCATTTCAAGTTTGACGGTGTTGGTCTTGACCGTCAGGGTCAACCAGTTGTACGGCCCCGTGGCATAGTAAGGCCGATCGGCGAACGGGCCCCACAACTGGAAGTTGCCGGCCTTGGAAAGCTCGGACGGCGGCGTGACCGGGTTGCCGTTCAGATCGGTCACGCTGCCGCTGCTGGTCATGGGATTGTTGGTCCGGAGCATCCACCACACCTTGCCGTCGAAGAAGCCCGGGTGATAGTTGATCGGCCCGTGAGCCTGCACGCCGCAATGGCACGGGTCGTTGTCCAGCATGTTCATGAGGCCGAAGCCCAGAGCGTTGCGGACCGGCGGTGGACTGGTTGTCACCACGGGGCACGCGGCGGGAAGAGGTCCGTAGGGACTGGTGGGACCCTGGGCGCACATGATCTGGAAAGGCCCCTGGTTGATCGCCGGCGAGCAGAACGTGGCGCAGTTCGGGCTCCACGCATAATCCGTATTCACCCGGTTCAGGGGGTCCGACGGATCGCCCTTGGCCAACTCGATGTAGCCCGGGGAATAGAAGATCTTTACTCGCTGCTGTTCGTTTTCCCAGTACAGCGTGTCCACCATGAAGGTCAGGATCAGCGGATTCGCATCCGTGCCGACCACTTCGGAGTAGCCGGCGCCGAATGCGTTGCCGATGAACCGGCCCATGTTCAGGACCTGGTTGCCCGGCGGCGGCTCGGACAGATCCCAGTCGCGGAAGGTCGCCTGGCCGACGATCTGGTCCTTCGTGGCAGGATTGCTGCCCGCGAAAGGAGCCGACGAAGGCAGCGGGAAGGGGCTGCTGAGCGTGCCGTCCACCATGTCGATCGGCACACCACACGCCGTATTCAGCGCGACGTTCCAGGAGGTCGGGTACCATACGGTGCGCATTTTATCGACACCACCGGCGGTCTTGGCCGTGCCGCTCGCGCACTTCGTGCCGACGGGAACGCCGGCGCCACC
>JAPKGY010000068.1 GCA_026647385.1 Phycisphaerae bacterium
TTGCTCCAACTCTGCCGCGCTTCCTTTGGGTCGCATGGGATAGACCTCCTGTCATTCCCGTACCCAGAATACATCGGCAGATTGACGACTGAGACATTAACCATACGATGATCAATAAGCCGGAACAGTTCCGCTCGGGTTGCGGAGCACAAAAAGGCGGCCCCCTCAGGGGACACTTTGGCGCCTCACAGGCACCGCGAACCCCACCGCGCCGGGCAGGACTCGAACCTGCGACCGCGGGATTAGAAATCCCGTGCTCTCTCCAACTGAGCTACCGGCGCTCCGGCCACGATCATCATACGTCGAACGCATCTCCCCCACAATTCGTATCGGTCCGACGGGCATTGAAGCCGCAGGCAGGGCCCCCGCGTCAGAGGGTGCCTCCGCAAAAACCGGGCG
This sequence comes from Phycisphaerae bacterium, assembly GCA_026647385.1. Classification (GTDB taxonomy): domain Bacteria; phylum Planctomycetota; class Phycisphaerae; order UBA1845; family PWPN01; genus JAPKGY01. The sequence goes on from JAPKGY010000068.1 coordinate 400, forward strand.
GGGGCTCCGGTCGGTATTCCGGCGGACCCGGCTGGCCGACTCAGGAGGTCGAACGGTCCGCAGGCCTCCACGCGCCCCCTGCTCGGTGCGGGGTCGATCGCAGGGTGCTTGTTGGCTGTTCCCCTACCGACGTTTACGGTCTCTAGCAGCCGGCCCTCGGACAAGCACGTTCGACCAGCACCCCAGGACAAAGTTATGATACGCCGGCGTTCACCGATGCGAGCGGGGATTGAGCGGGCAGCCCGGCCTCTGCGCCTTGGTGGGATCGGCCGGAAGAAACGCTCGGTGCGTCACAGGGGGAACATCATGAAACAGATCTGTGCTGCTCTGGTCATTACGGCGGGTTTGTGGCTCGTCACCGGATGCAATGCCCAGGCGACCTCCGACGGGACGACCGCGTCGCTGGGCGAACGGCTCCAGAGCCTTGTATTCGATTTCGGCAGACAGGCGTTGGCGGCATTCCTGTTCTGACCCCGCGCATCGGCTGACACTCGGAATCGAAGATCGGCGGGCTCCGCCCGCGGAGTCCGAATGGAGCCATTCGATTCAAGGTGTCGCCTCTGGGACGCACATAATGGCATCCTGAATCCCTTTGTCTTTTCCAATCCTCCCCCTGCGATTCGGACGATGCCAGGTTTAGCGTCGCCTCGTACCCGTTTTTCACATTTCCGGGTCCCATAACAAGTTTTTTCCTTGCGTGCGCGTTGACTCGGCGGAGGCGTTCGCGTATGGTTCTATAAGAGTCGCGGTTTGCCATGGGTTTTGGAGTCGCGGTTTTCCATATTGGGGAAGGAACCATGAAAGCTGTTGTTTCGACGGCGTGTCCGTCTGCGCTTCTCTGCGGTCGCGTCGCGCTCGGCATGACGCTCCTTCTGGGCCTCGGCGCGGCCCAGCTCGAGGCTGCTTTCCTGTTCAGCGTTCCGATCGAGTCGACGCCGGAGACGTCCACCGAGAACACCGGCGTATCGGCCCTGATTACTCTCGATCTCGTTACCACCGCGACGGGCTACGCGCTGGATCTCACGCTGGCCAACACGACGCCGCCGGAGATCGGCTCTCGCTTGACGGGTGTCGGCATCGAATGGCCCGATGCTCTCGGCGCTCTGCCGGTCTTCGCCGCCGGCGGAACGAGCACCTATTTTGACCGGCTCGATTACAACGTCTCCGTGAGCCCCGGCTGGATGAATGCGCCGGGCGGATACGACGTAATCATCACCAGCGACGGGAACTTCGAGGGCGGCAGTGTGCAGGGGGCGCCCAAGGCCGGCGAGGCGCAGCAGGTTCGACTGGTTTTGGCGAGCACGATTCTGACCTTCGATCAGATCAAGGACGAGTTCGTATCGCTCTACAAGGGGGGCGCCGGCGACGAATCGCACACGATCGCGCGATTCCAGGCGGTCGGCCCGAACGGGGCGCTGTCCGACAAGGTGATGGCCCCCGAGCCGGCCACGATCGCCCTGCTCGCGGTGGGAACGATCCTCCTCCGCCGGAGGCGCCGGTAAGACTGAACACCCAATGGTCGCTTAGACAACTGATCGCTCGCGTGCACTGGGGCACCGTAACGCCAAGGGGCCGCGGGCTTCAGGTCACCGCGCGGCCCCTCGTCTTGGCCGGCGTCCCACGATCATGCACGGCCATGGCGTCGATCGGTCGCCAGGTCAGCCGCCGACACTCCCCATGCCGCGAGCGATCGCCGTCCAGTGCCCGCAATTCCAGGTCACACCCGTGCCGGTCCAGCCGGGCTCGTATCCAGCCCAACGGCTGCTCCTGCGAAGCGGTATAAGCAACAGCCGGCAGTTCGATGAAATGGATTCCCTCCACGACATGGAATGCGAACCGGTGGCTGTGGCCCTGGAACACAGCCTTGACCTGCGGCCGGGCACACAGCAGAGGTCTAAACTCTTCCCAATCGAGCAACTGCCGGCCGCCGCCGCTCGTGTTGTGGTGCATGAATAGAACGCAAGGCCGATCGGACGACCAATCCAGTTCCCTGCTCAACCAGTTCCGCTGTTCCGCGCCGAGTTCACCCGGCGTATAGTTGGGGCGGATCAGGCTGTCCAGCATGAAGAGTCGCACTCCGCCGCTGTCCATCAGGGCGACGTGTCGTCCATGCAAGGGTTGTGTCGACGAATCCGCATGGATCGCCTGCAGCAGATGCTCGCGATGGTCGTGATTGCCGAGGACAAGGTGCAGGTTGATCCCCGCCGCCCGCGCCGGCTGAAGCAACCTCAGCAAGAGAGCGTAATCCTTCGGGCGTCCGTCCCGGTAAGCCAGGTCGCCGTCGATCAGCAGGTCCGCGGGCCGAGGCCGACGGGTCAGCACGTCGTCGATGACCCGCTCCAATCGTTCGCGGATCCTGGCGGTCATGTCGCCGGCCACACCGGTGCCGTCGACGTGCGTGTCGGAAAGCAACGCCCAGTCGGCCGGGGATTCGCATGCCCCTCCGCCGGTCCGGAGCGCCCGCCCGCAACCGGGCAGAAGAACCGCGGTTCCCAGCAGCCCGACCTGCCGGAGGAACAACCGGCGGGACACAATCGGCGAGGCCATCGGAAGAACTCCTGGTTACGCCTTCGCTCGAACCAGACCGGTGACCTTGCGGACCTCGCGCAGGGTCTCGGCCGCCACCTCGCGAGCCCGGCGCCCGCCCTCTACCAGAATGCGTTCGACCTCTTCCGGATGCTTCTCGAAATCCGCATGCCGCTTGCGGGCCTCGCCCAGCGTCTCGAGGTACAGCTCAACCAGCCGCTTCTTCACTTCGCCGTAACCCATGCCGCCCTTGCGATACCGCTCTTTCCAGTGTTTGATTTCCTCGGCGGAGGCCATCAGCTTGAGCAGCGCGAACACGTTGCACTGATTCGGGTCCTTCGGCTCCTCGACCGGAGTCGAGTCGGTCTTCATGGACATGATTCGCTTCTTGGCCGTCTTCTCCGGGCAGAACAGCTCGATCGTATTGTCGTAGCTCTTGCTCATCTTGCGTCCGTCGATGCCGGGAATGACCGCCACGTCGGATCCGATCATCGGCTCGGGCCGGACCAGCACGTCGCACTTGAAGGTCTGGTTGAACTTGGTCTGAATGTCCTGCGTCACCTCGATGTGCTGCTTCTGGTCCTGCCCGACCGGGACGAGATGGCTCTTGACGATCAGGATGTCGGCCGCCTGCAATACCGGGTAGGTAAACAAACCCGTGCTCGGCGTAATGCCCTGGGCGATCTTGTCCTTGTACGAGTGGCACCGCTGCAACAGCGCCATCGGCGTCACGCACGAGAGGATCCACGCCAACTCGCACACCTCGGGCACGTCCGTCTGCCGATAGAAAACCGTCTTGGCGGGGTCCAGCCCCAGAGCCAGATATCCCAGTGCGACGCCCCGCGTGTTCTCGACCATCCGTTTGTGGTCGTGCACGCTGGTCAACGCATGATAATTCGCGATGAAGTAGAAACACTCGTGGCGGGCCTGCATTTCGATCTGCGGGCGCATCGCGCCGAAATAGTTCCCCAGGTGCAGTGCCCCCGACGGCTGAATACCCGACAATACGCGCATGATCTGATCGTCCTCGAACCTGGTGATGCCACCCCGCCCTAAGCGACACCCGCCACATAGCGAAGGATCGCCGTTTTCACCGGCAGGATGATTGTGCTCAGTATAGCGATGCCGCTGGAGTTCTCGATGAGCACCAATCCCAGAATAATAAACGGGCCGTACGGCGCCATTCCCGCAAACCGTTCCTGGTTGGCCGGGGCCATGGACTGCATGGCGATGTGGAAGCCGTCGAGCGGAAACAACGGCAGAAGATTGAACACCGCCAGCCCGGCGTTGAGCACCACGCCATACCAGCACAGCAGCGTCAGCACATAGACGAACTGATCGATCTGTGGATTCTCCCCGCGCGTCACGCTCTCGGTCCAGAAGAGCACCCCCCGCAACGCCAGGCCGAACAGAACCGCCTGGAGCAGATTGCTCAGCGGCCCGGCGGCCGTCGCCACCAGCATGCCCTTCTGGGGGTGGTAGAAATTCAGCGCGTTGATCGGCACGGGCTTGGCCCAGCCGATGGGCGCGAACAGCAGACAGATCGTCCCCAACGGGTCCAGATGCCGAAGCGGGTTCAGACTCACCCGCCCGAGCCGGTAGGCCGTCGGGTCCCCCATCCGGTAGGCGAAATAGGCGTGACAGAACTCATGGACGGTCAGCGCAAACAAAACGACCGGAAGGCGGATGGCCAAATCAACCCAGTTCAATTCCGACACGCTCCACCTCGCAGCCTCCCGGGGTATGCCGCCGGGGCCTGGCCGTCCGAAACCCTTCGGCCCCCGGCCAAAGGCCCCTTTCGGTACCCGCCCGGCGGTGCAAAGTCAAGCCACGCCGCGTGTTGCATCGCGATCGCTTGCAGTCCGGCGATGCCACGAGGATACTACCCGGATGCGCGATCGAGGCTGGCGGCCGCCTCGGACCCGCGCCGTTTAGTCGAGGGATGACTCTTGCCAGAACAGCCCATCCGCCTTCTGGTCCTGGACGTGGACGGCGTGCTCACGGACGGGGCGCTGCTGTTCGACGACGAAGGGCAATGCCATCGTCGATTCCACATCCGCGACGGGCTGGCCATCGCCATGTGGCGGGCGACGGGTCGGCGAGCCGCGATCCTGACCTCGAAGCGGTCGCGGTCGATCCAGGCCCGGGCAGCCATGCTCGGAATCGACTGGATCGAGGAGGGCCAGGACGACAAACTTCCCGGGCTGGAGCGCATCCTGGCGGCGGCGGGCGTACCCGCTTCCCACACCGCCTACATGGGCGATGACCTGCTGGACCTGGTGGTCATGCGCCGTGTGGGCTACCCGATCGCCGTGGCCGACGCCGCCCCGGAGGTCGCTGAGGCCGCCCGCTTCGTTACCACTCGGCCCGGCGGAAACGCCGCGGTCCGGGAGGCCGTCGAGCACCTCCTCAAACAGGAGGGCGCCTGGGAGGCAGCCTTGGCGGCCATCGGCGCGAACCGCGGTCGCGGTTAGAATCTTGCGGCGAAGGATCGATGCGATTGGCGCCTATGTTTTCCCCAAGGGTTCCTCTTTGGTTGCGGACCACCAAAAGGCGGTCCGCCTTGGAATCCACCCGTCAGCCGACCGGAGTATCGAACCGTGTTCAGAAAGATCATTCTTGCCATCGCCGCCTTCGCTCTGATCGGGGTGGCCTTCGCGGTTTACGTCCTGCAGGAGGACGCCAGCCTTCGACCCGCCAAGTCCGACCGGACCGCCCTCCAGCGCGAAAGCTCGACTACCGAGTCGGGCACCCAGCCCGCTCAGCCGACCCTCGCCTACCAGTCCCGCGGGCAGGCCATCCACATTCCCCCGGGTGAGGCCCCGGAAATCCACGTGTACGACCCGCGGACCGGCGAAGCCCGGATCATCATGCGGGCCAAGAAGTGGGAGCCCAAGAGCGAAACCGAGTTCATCCTCACCGAACCGTCGGCCCGCGTGTTGCTTCAGGGCGGACAACTCGCCTACGTCCGATCCGACGGGGCCTTGATCAGAATGCCCGCGGGCGACACGAAAAACGCGGTGCCCAAGAGCGGGACCTTTACGGGCAACGTGGAGATCTTCATCGACCGCACCCGGCCGGAATGGCGGCGCGAGCACCCCGAACTCGTCGCTCCGGAACTGCACCCGGAGGACATTGTCAAGATCTGGCTGGACGAAGTCAGCTTCGATATGGATCTTGCCCGGCTCGAAAGCGACGGCAAGGTCATCGTGCAAAGCGTCCAGGGCTCGCTCGAAGGCGAAGGCCTTGAACTCATGTGGAGCGAGGCCGAGCGCAAACTGCTCAAGCTGCGAATCGTCCAGGGTAAGAGAGCGGTCATTCGCGGGGCCGCGATCGGCGAATTCAACGCGCTCGGCGAAACCCCCGCCTCGGAGCCGGCGGAGGAAGAATCCGCGATTGGCACGCCGGAAAGCGAATCCGCCGGGCCAGCCGAGTCCCAGCCGGGCCCGACCATGCTGGCGCAGTCGCCCACCACGGCACCCGCGGAAGGCTCGCAGATCGGGTTCATGGATCAAGGTCAACGCCGGCTCAGGCCGGATCGTATCGACACCTACGAGGTCGTCTTCCGCGATAACATCGAGGCTCGGCAGCTCGACGGAGCCAGGACTGTCGGCTCGCTCAAGGCCGATGTCATCACCCTGCTGAGGGACTTCGGCCGAGAAGAGCGGTCGGCCGTCGAGTACAGCCCGGGCAAGGGTGGTTCTCGCGACGCTCAAAGCCCGACGAGCGCGACCGCCCCCGCCGACCGTAAACGCAAGGATCGCGGCAGTCCGGCCGACTCCTCCACAATGATCGAACTGACCTGGACCGGCGAAGTGCTGATCGAGCCGCTGGCCTCCGCCACGACCCAGGAAGCATCCGCAGGCGAAAAAAAGGAAAAGCGGTTTCTCCTGTCCGCCCAGGGCGACCCCGTCGAAATGTTCGACGTCAAACAAGGTCGCCTTACCTGCCGCAGCTTCAAGTATGACGTCGAGGCTCGGCGGGGTTCGCTCACCGGCACGTCGCGGCAGCCGGTCGTGCTGAACGCCGGGCCGGATCGCCAGGTCATCGTCGAGCAGACGCTGTCCTTCGATCAGCGCAAGGGCGAAATCCGGATCGACGGGCCGGGGCGGTTGGTGAGCGCCCGGCAAGGCGAATCCGCCTCGGAACCCGCAACCGGTCGCGCGTCGACCACGGACCACCTGATCGACGCTGAGGGTGAGATGCAAGTCGCCTGGCAGGAATCAGGGGATATTGTCTTCGAACAGTCCGCGAAAACACCGGCGAAGAACGCCGACCCGAAACCCGCCCGGCGCACCGCCTACCTCAAGTCCGCCCATTTCAAGGGTAAAGTCGTCGCCGGGCTGGCCGACCAGTCCGTCGCCGCCGACCGCCTGGACGTTACGTTCCTTCCACCGCCGCCCAAGGCCGCCGACGATCAGGCGAAGGCCGCCAGCCCGCTGCTCTCCAGCGATATCGTGGGCGGGACAAATCCCGACCATCTGACGGCTGAAGGCCGCGTCCGCATCACCCAGAAGACCATCAAACATCGCAGACCCGACCGCGGCGAACTCTACGACCGCGAGACCATCGAGACCGTCTCGTGCGACCGGCTCGATGTCGAGATGACCCGGGACGACACGGGGCGAAGCTATCCGCGCATCGGCAAGGCGGTCGGCCGCGTGTTGGCCCGCCAGATCGTTCAGCCTCGCCTCGGCGAGTACCGGATCGGTTCGCCGATGGTCCGCGATATACGGGCTTCAGATTCCATCACCATCGAGATGGCCTCGGTGCAGCGTCTGCCCTCCGATGCCGAAATCCAGCGGCTTCGGGAACAGGCCGCCGTCAAGGGTTACACGCCCGAATCCCCCGAATGGAAGGCGAAGGAGGCCGAGCTTCGCCGACGCCGCACGCTCGTTCGCAAGCGGCTCACCGCGTCGCGCGGCGTCTTCGTTCGGGATGCCCAGCAAAACCTGAAAGGCCTGGGTTGCGAAACGCTCGAATGCACCTTCGACGCCGATCAGAGGATCGACAAGGCCTCGCTCGTCGGCACGGACGACGCACCCGCCTACGTCGAGCAGAGCAACTTCTACATCCGCAGCCGGAGGATCGGTCTCGACATGGCGACCGAGACCGTGGAGGTCCCCGGCAAGGGCATACTTCGCTTCTACACCGATCAGGACATCGACGGCCGGGCCCTGGAGGAGAAGACTCCCGTCGTCGTCGACTGGGACAACCAGATGTGGATGCGGGGCAGGGAGAACCTCGGCCTGTTCCAGGGTAACGTACGCGTTACCTCCGAGAACAATATCCTGGAGGCCAAGGAGCTGCGGCTGCGCTTCGCGCCGCTTGCCCGGACGAGCGCCCCCGCCGCCACGAAACCCGTCGACGAATGGGTCGTCGGCCCGCTCCTCGACGTGATGCGATCCCGCGGCGGCCGGCGGGAGTCCGGAACCGTCGCCGCCCAGCGCGACCGCCGACTTGCCCGCGTCGATGCCTTCGGCGACGTGACCATTCTCTCATCATCGTACACGCCGGCGGACCGGACGATCGGCGGCAAGCTGAGCCGTATCATCATGGATCGCCTGCCCGCCTTCCTGCTTCAGACGCCCGTGCACCCCGTCGAGCCGGACAAGAACCTCCTGCTCAGCCGTATTCGGCTCACCGGGCCGCAAGTCCGCATCGACCTGAACGACAATCAACTGCTCGTCGAGGGCAAGGGCACCCTGTTGATCGAGGACTACCGGATCCCGCAGCCCCGCGGCACTCGTCGCGGCTCCTCCGATGCCATGATCGCCTCCGCGATCGTCCCCGGACTCGACAGCCTCGGCCCGAGCCAGACGGCGTTGGCGTGGGACAACTCCATGAGCTTCCTGAGTCGGGACAACATCGCCACCTTCGATAACAACGTCAGAATGTGGCACAAGTCCGGCGCGTCGATGGTCCTGCGCGATCAGGTCCAGTCGGCCATCAACCTGGACAAGGCGACGCTCGAACGCCTCGGAAGCCGGTCGGCGAGCCTGACCTGCGCGAACCTGGTCGCCCAGTTCCAAACCGAGCGCTCCGCCGGAACGACCGCCGGACCGTCGCCGCTTTCGCGAGCGACCGGCCTGAAGGGCTTCTGGGCCCGCCGCAACGTCCGCCTGACCGACCGCGAGAACCGCGGCCAACGGATTGCCGAGGGCTCGCTCATCGCCTACGACAGTACCTCAGGAGAGGCCTCCAGCGCCCAGGCAAAATACGAGGACAAGCTGACCCAGAATATCCGCATGCGCGAGACGGCCTCCCGGGCGATTGAGACGAACTTGAAGCAGGCGGCCCAGTGGAACCCGACACAAGC
>JAPKGY010000680.1 GCA_026647385.1 Phycisphaerae bacterium
ACGGCTACATCCGCGAGAATCCCGTCGAACTGCTTGCCCGCAATGGGCGCGGTTTCCCCATGCTGTTGGGGCTGGCGATTGTGTTACGGCCTGTCGGCCGGAAAGTCCATTCCGCTCGGAGCGTCGCTGGCGGGGAGTTTTGCTTGTCGCCCATCACGGGGGCCAAGTCGTGGGGGTGGCCTGCTGGGTACATGCGCGCCGCCAGTTCTACGAGGCGCGAGCATCGGACGCTGCCGCCAGCACCCAGGCCCTGGCCCACATCCGGCTGCGCTACGACGTGGAGGACCAGGCCATAGAGTCGGTCCAGGCCTCGGGGATCGATCCCGGATCAGAGGCTCAGCGCTTCCACGACCAACTCGTGTCGGAACGTTATCGCCTGCACCAGGAATCGGCCGTGCCGCGCCTTGAGCGGTTCAAAGCGTGGTTGGGGAGCCGGCAGGCCCCACGCGGTGGACCGGTATTACCCAAGAGCCCGATGGGCCAGGCGATCACGTATGCCCTGAACCAGTGGGAGGCCCTGAACGTCGGCGCTTTGGCTGAAGGCATGTTCAGGCAGATCCTGGCGCTCCGTCCTGACATTGTACTTACGCGCAATCCTCAGTGCTCAGTGAGATATTGTCAATTGTTGTGGATCGGCCGACGAGTCCCATGGACCCGACCGCCCCCGTGCTGCTGAACGTCTTGCGGGTGTGCGATATCCCCGAGGTCCTGGGCATGCTCGCACCACGTCCACTCACGATCATCGGGAGCCGGGGCATGAACATGACGAAAGCCTCGGCGGCATATGCTGCGGCCGGTGTCCCGGGGAAACTTGTCCCCCGATAGGCGCATGAAGCGGCACCGGCCAGATGTGCACTAAACCGGGGCCCATTCAACTCATACTCGCTCGCCCTGTATCACGCACACCTGCGCCGCGGTCGGAACCACTCTCGTCAGCCGAAAGCCCGACGTCGCAAACAGATCTCGGAACTCCACCTCGGAACGCTGACGACCTCCCATGCAGACCAGCATGAGCACGTCGTTGGCTGTTGCTCTGCGGCTGTCGGCCGACTGGTCAATGCGCGCCGGGTAGACGCCCTCGACGATCAGCACCTGCCCGTGCGCGGGCATGGCGGCGCGGCAGTTCTTCAGGATCGCGGTCGCACGCTCGTCGTCCCAGTCGATGAGCACTTCCTTAAGCAGGTAGGCGTCGGCCCCGCACGGGACGGCATCAAAGAAACTGCCGCTGACGACCTGGCACCGGTCCGCCAGGCCTGCCTCGGCGACCTGCTGCTTGGCTCGCTCGGCGGCGTGTGGCTGGTCGAAGACAATGCCGGTCAATCCCGGATACGCTTTCAGGATACCGATCAGCAGCCCCCCGGTGCCGCCGCCCACGTCCACGACCGTGCCGAACCCGGAGAAGTCGAAGGCGGTTGCCACCGCTGCCGCCGTTAGTGGTACGAACGTCGCCATTGCCCTGTCGAACAACGCGGTCGCCTCCGGGTCGAGGTCGAGCAGACTGTAGGGGGCGGCGCCAGGTGCCGTGCGGCGAAACGCCGGCTCACCCGTGCGGACACAGTACTCAAGGTCCTTCCAGGCGTCTTGAACTCCGATTCCGGCTAACAGCAAGACCAGCGAGCGCAGGGAACCGGGGACATCGGAACGCAGCGGTTCGCCCAGCGGGGCTAACGCAAACGTGCCGTCGCCTTGCTCCTCGAAGACGCCGATGCTTGCCAGCAGCCGCATCACGCGTGTCAGCGAGGGCGCGTGCGTTCCCGTCGCGGCGGCCAGGTCGCGATCGGCACGCGGACCATCCCTCAGCAGATCGGCGACCCCTAGTTTCGCCGCCAGGTAGAGCGCCCGAGACACATAATGGCCGATCGCCATCTGCGAGAGCGCAACACTAAGAGGCACTGCCAGCGTCTCGGGGTGAATTCTGGAACTCTCGTCTGCCGTTGACATAAGGGAAGCTCCTCTATGGCTCCCGCTCGATCGGCGATTCGACTTCTGCCATTCTCGAGTAGACTGGCAAAGCGGAAGCCTTCCGAGTGCAATGAAGGTAGCAGCCCTTATTGACCTCGAGAGCCGCTCCCATGTTTTACCGTAACCGCTTCCTTGCGCCATCGCAACGGCGCTCTCGCAGAACCACGGCACACCAGCCAAACGGGACGGCCCCCGAGCTTCCGCCCGAGTATGCTCCATATGGCTAGGCACGGTGTAGCACCAGATGAGCTGATTGGTCCCGAGATGAGTGGCCAATCTGGTGTATGCCTCGGGGATGCCCTTGACGGTCTGGAAGTACTCAGACTTGCTGTGGTCCACATGGCCCGCGACAAGCGAGAAATCAGGTTTGTGCCAAGTCCAGAGTTTCATCCTGACCAGGATTCTAACGCGGTCAGCGAGTGGGCGGGAGCGGCATTGCAGAGGCGTCCACGCCGCCGTCTCGGAGCGTCCGTCATACCCGCGTCCTGGCTCGGAAGAGCAGAAAATGCTCGGCAGAATCTGTGAGATTTGGCGCGATCCGCTCATGACGCTTTGCAAGTACTTCAGTTAAGGATGTTGCGGGCACTTGTACCTAACGTCAGGACGTTGTGCCCGCCGGCGGCCGCCGCGGCGAGGGCCCGTTTGACCGCCTCCTGACCGCGGACGTCGGAGAAATCGACGTCGTAAGCGCCGGCCTGCTCGAAGACCGCGTCGATATCGATGGCCGTCGGCTGGAGGGGCAGTTGCTCGGTCAGGACGCCGACGGCCTCCGCCAGCGTGTCGATGCCGATGACCTCGGCCTCGGTGACGACCGCGGCCTCCTGTGCGTTGTCCCGAAAGAAAAAGGGG
>JAPKGY010000681.1 GCA_026647385.1 Phycisphaerae bacterium
CCGCACCCCAACCATGCCGAGGGCGGGATGGTCTTTCCCCAGCACCACATCGACGAGATCAAGAAGCAGGAAGGGCGGGACTTGACCCGGTTCGATCTGGATTACGATCTGCCGGCGCATTTCCTGCCGGAGTTTCCGCCGCCGATCTACCTGACCACCCGTCCGGACCTCGGGGATGTGTCCCAGGGCAAGCTGGTCACGATCATGAATTACTATGAGCTGTTCAACGGGATTCTGAACCCGAAGCAGCTTGAAGGCCTTCGGTTGCTGGTGACGCCGTTCCCGCAGCAGCAGTTCAATCAGACTGAGGACCGGCGGTCGGCCGAGCCGCACCGGGGGGTGACGTGCTTCGACTGTCACGTGAACGGTCATACGAACTCGGCGACGCATTTGGTGGGGGACATCCGGCCTCAGGAGTTCCGTCACGGCCTGGATACGCCGCCGCTACGGGGCGTGCATATCCAGCGGCTGTTCGGATCGCAGCGCGCCCTGCGGAGCATCGAGGACTTCACGGAATTCGAGCAGCGGGCGGCCTACTTTGACGGCGACCCGGTGATCGCGACGAAGAAGGGCGTGAATGTCCTGGATCGCGGCAGCCAGGTTCATTTCATGGCGGAAATGCAGGCGCTGTTTGATTTTCCGCCGGCTCCGAAGCTCGATGTCTTCGGCAAGCTGGACCCGGCCAAGGCGAGCGAGTCGGAAATGCGCGGGCAGGAGGTCTTTTTCGGCAAGAGCCGTTGTGCCGAGTGCCATCCCTCCCCGTATTACACGGATAACCTGATGCACAACATGCGGACGGAACGGTTCTTCAAGCCGCAGATGGTCCACGGCCGCATGGCCGCCAACGACGGCCCGATCAAGACGTTCCCGCTGCGGGGCCTGAAGGACTCCCCGCCGTACCTGCACGATCGGCGGCTGCTGACGATCGAGGATACCGTCGAGTTCTTCAATCTGATAACCGGCGTGAAGCTGTCCGAGCAGGAAAAGAAGGATCTGGTGGCATTCCTGCGCTGCCTGTGATGGAGAGACCGGTAATACGCGGCGATGGCGCGGGATTAATGGTACGTGAGGCGGATGCGTTGGCCTGGAGCCATGACCGCTTCCAGGCAGGAGTTGGTGGGGGCGTGTACCGATTCGCCCTCGATGCGGAACGGAGCATGATGCGGCTGGTCGGCCACGTTTATCACGAGTCGCGTTCGCTCGGCGACGCAACGGATCGGCGGTGAATTCTGGCCTTGCCCGGCTTGCATCGTCTGGTCAGCCGCTGTGCGGACGTCGCTGATGGACAGGCGATACTCGGCGGGCGGGAGCCAGCGTTCGGCCGCGATCCATAAGGTCTGGCCGTCGCGAACGTGGCTGTACCACGTCTTGGCTGTTGGTTGCCAATGCGGGCCTTCCTTGTGCTCCAGCGTGAGGGTGAGTTGATTGTTCGGCAGGAGGATGGGCGGCCGAATCCCGATGCGCACACCAGCTTTGTTGAAGGGCTCGTCGGCGCGGAACTCGAATGCGAGCCGGTCGCTTGTCTTGATGGGAACGGTGCGAACCTCTTTTCGCATGGCTTCGACCTCGAAATCAAACAGGGCGCCCGCGTAGCCGAGGTTGCGGAAAGTCATGCGATCCAGGTCGGACGGCACACGGGGTTTGAGCCACAGGCCTTCGGCGGAGTAGTCCATTCCCAGGTAGGCCATGATCTGACAAGTCACCATGTCGCCGTTTTGCGGGAAGATTTCGCGGAAACCCTCGATGTCGGCCCGGTCGGTGTTCGGTTGGCCCCAATGCCATCGACCGCGGCCGCCGGGATCGTTGAAGGTCCGACCTCCGGTGAGTCGATCCGGGTTGGCGAAGCGAGCCAGGATCCGGCAGTTGCGTTCGTGCATATTGTCGGCGCCGAGGCATCGCGACCGGGCGAGCACGTCGCGGCCGGCGATGGGCGGTCGCGTTCCGCCGTTGACCAGCACTTCGCGGTAAGGGAGTGTGCCGGTGACGTTGATCCAGGTGTTGTTGGCGATGGTGTTAAAGGGGGGAGCGAGTCCCCAGATTGAGTAGATGTCCTCGTTCCAGGTTTTGCCCTCGTCGGGGCTGTACTGGCCACGGTCCAGCCACCACAGGATCGCGCGGGTTTGATCGTCCGAGGGAATACGTCGGACCGCGGCCTCGAGATTGTAGTAGGTGAATCCGTAGTCGTAGGTTCGGCCATCCCAATCCTCGCAGGCGAGATAGCGTTGGAAGGGTTGTTCGTTGTCGATTGCGGTGTGCCAGTACTTGGCGTTATAGGCGCGGTCGGCCTGTGCGGCGAGATCGCGGTATCGGGTAACCGCTGTGCGGTCGTTCATGAGTTCGGCCATTTCGCCCATCGCCCGGCAGGCTGCGTTGTACCAGAGTCCCTCGAATGCGTCGTAGCCTCCGCCGGCGGCTTCCCAGTAGGAGTTTTCGGTGCAGACCCGGGGCCGCCCGGACTTGTGATCGGGGATGTTGTATTCGGGATCGTTGATATAGTGGAAGAGATGGCCTTTGCCCGCTCCGGTGTGTTCGACGATGTAGTCGAAGAGCAGCGTGAGGCGGTCGTAGAGCGTGCCGGAGAAGGGACCGCTGCCCGCCGGTGGGACGGTTTCGCTCGACTCGGGGTCGGTCAGCCAGTAGATTCCGGGCCCGAAATAGCGTTTGCCGCTGTCGTCGTCGCCGATTTCGACGCGGTAGGTGCCGGCCGGGGCTTGTTGCGGCAGGTGGAACTCGACGGGCTCGTGGCGGTTGGGCTCGAGGGTGAAGGGGATGCGGGCGGCCGGCTTGTCGGTGTCTTTCGTGCGCAGTTCC
>JAPKGY010000682.1 GCA_026647385.1 Phycisphaerae bacterium
CGCTGATTAAGAGTCAGCTGCTCTGCCAATTGAGCTAACGAGGCTCAGGAGGTCACGCGAGTATAGCATGGCCTGCTTCGGCCCTCAAGTCCGCGGGGGCGGGATCCGATCGCGGGTGGTTGAGCCTGCGGAAATCCCCGATCGTCCGATTGATTCAGCTTGCCGCGGGTCGGCAGGTGGCCCTGGGCGCGACACCTGAGCGGGGGGCGGACTCGACCGGGTCGCGGGGGGACGATTCGTCCTGGAGATCGATGGCCGTCTGTTGGAAGCGGGTTTCCTCCTGACAGAAGGCCTCGACGATATCCGGATCGAAGTGTTGGCCGCAGCCGTCGCGAATGACTGCGGCGGCCTCCTGGTGGCTCATCGCGGCTTTGTACACCCGGCGGGAGGTAAGGGCGTCGTAGACGTCGGCCAGAGCCAGGATGCGCGCCGACAGCGGGATCTGATCGCCCACAAGGCCTTTCGGGTAGCCCGAACCGTCGAACTTCTCATGATGGCAGTAGGCGATTTCCATGCCCATACGGAGGAAGCCCTGGCGGGGTCGCTGCTCGAGCAGGCCGCGGATGGTGTCGCCGCCGATGGTGGTATGGGTTTTCATGATCTCGAACTCATCCGGAGTCAGCCGCCCGGGCTTCAGGAGGATCGCGTCGGGGATGCCGACCTTTCCGATGTCGTGAAGGGGCGAAGACCGGACGATGGCCGAGACGAACTCCTCGTCGATTTGCGACGCGTACCTGGAGCTGGCGGCCAGCACGCGGCTCAGGAGCCGGCAATAAGTCTGAACGCGTTCGAGGTGTGCGCCGGTTTCGGGGTCGCGGTTTTCCGCCAGTTTGGCCATGGCGAGGATCACCGCGTCGCGGGCCTCGTTGCGTTCATAGAGTCGGATCTGATTCTGGATGGCGACGGCCGCTGATTCGGCGATGGCCTTCAGCTTGGCCAGAGCCTCCTGGCCATAAGCGGCGCCGGACCTCGGCTCGGTGACGTTGAGCACGCCCACGGCGCTCCCTGAGGTGAGCAGAACGCTGGACACCAGGGGGACCACGGCGAAGAACTCGCTGTCATATCGGGTGGTGGGCAGGCCGACCGGGTCGGGTTCGTTGACAACGATGTTTCTGCACTCGGCGAAAGCCGAACCGGCGATGGGAGAACCGACGGGGACACGGATGCGGTCTTTCAGCTCGGGATCGATCCCGCAGGCTGCCAGGATCGTGAGATACTCCCCGCTCGGATCGGGAATCATCAACGAGACCCGGCGGCTGTCCAGCAGGTCGGCGACCGTCCGAACCACCAGATCGCCGACGTTTTCGAGGCTGTCGAGGCCGCTCAGCTCGGAGACGAAATGGTAGAGTCGGTTGATCGCAGCCGTCCGCTCGCGCACGCGATCCTCGAGATCGCGATTGAGCCGATTGAGTTCCTCGTTGGCCTGAGCGAGGGCATGGGTCAGCGCGCGTTCGGACACGATCAGCCGGTACTGCTCCAGTGCCTGTTGGACGGCGGTCACGAGGACGTCGCGCGAGCAGGGTTTGTTGAGGAAGCGGAAGATCTGCCCTTCGTGCAGGGCGGCGACGGCGACCTCCAGATCGGCGCACCCGGTCAGCATCATGGTGACGGTGTCGGGCGAGATGCGCCGAACCTCGCGCAGGAACTCCGACCCGGTCATCCCCGGCATCTGGTAATCGGCGATGACGACGGCAAAGGGGCCCTGTTGCCGGAGGGTGTGGAGGCCGGCCTGGGGGCCAACGGCGGTGAAGACTTGGTGCCCCGACCTCACCAACTGGCGTTTGAGGCCCTCGAGGATATTGGGCTCGTCGTCCACGCAGAGGACTGTGCGGCTGATCTGGCTCATGTCACCGGTTCCGGTTCTCGAACGCTGGCTTCGCGGGCCAGTTTTCTCCATTTCTCGAGGCGATGGGCGACCTCCAGGCGGTTCAGGTAATCCATATCCAGCGCGGGAGCGAGCAGCCCGGGCGCCAAGCCCGACTCGGATTCCTGCTCGATTTCCCCGAGGATCGCGTCGGCCGCGTGAACCGCCGTGATGGCACACATGCCGTCATACGGAGCCAGCGCAGGCGTATGGTGGAAAGCGACCGCTTCGACGATCCGGGCGGGCAGTCCCCACAAGTTCAGGAGATAGGCGCCGATTTCGGCATGGGTTACTCCCATGACCTCCATTTCCGCCTGGCAGACGGGCACTTGCCGCCGATGGACGGTCAGCAGGGCTCGCTCGAAGTCGGCATGTCGGCTGGCCAGTACGAGCAGACCGATGTCGTGGAGCAGGCCGGCGGTGAACGCCTGATCGGGCCGGTCCTTGTCCTGGCCCTCGGCCAGACTGACCTGCCGGGCGAGTTCCGCGACCATGAGTGAGCGAGGCCACAACCGATCGACGGAGAAGTAACGGACGGGTCTGGGAAGCGGCAGGGCCTGGAACAACTGTTCCCGCAGCACGAGCGCGCGAATCCGCAACAATCCGAGGAGGCTGACCGCGTGATGAACGCTCGACACGCGCCGGCCGACTCCGAAGAACGAGGAGTTCACCAGTTGGAGCAGCTTCGCGCACATCCCGGGGTCGCGGGCCACGACACCCGCGATCTGGCGCGTTTCGGTGTGCGGCGACTCGACCAGCCGGGTCAGTTCGGAACAGAGGGCGGGCATGACCGGCAGCCCTTCGCAGCTCGCCACGGCGGACCGCACGCGCTCGTTCTGGACAATGCACTGGAGCGGGCAGGACTTGGCGACCGCGAGCTTGAGCGTTTCCGGATCGGTGGGCTTGGCAAGATACTGGTGGGCGACGCGCATCGCCCGGACCGCC